>NZ_PIZD01000025.1:62158-96180 GCF_010365615.1 Actinomyces sp. 565 | reverse complement strand
GGTGCGCGCCGTCAGCTCCTCGGCGCGGGCCCGCCACTGGGCCGCCTCGGCGCGCAGGGCGGCGGCCTCGTCGCGACCGCCGGCGCGAGCCGCGGCCGAGCGGGCTACGGCTAGGGCGTAGCCGGACACCGCACCAACTAGCAGGCCGATGAGCAGGAGCAGGACGGGGAGCGCTGTGGACATGGGACCACCATGGCACGGGGCACCGACATTAATGCCGAGCGCTTAGCCGGTCCGCGAGGCGCCCGGGGCCGGTGGCGCCCGTCGTGCCGGGCGGACTCATCTACACTCGCCCCGTGGCACTCACTATCGGAATCGTTGGACTGCCCAACGTCGGCAAGTCGACCCTGTTCAACGCCCTGACCCGGGCGACCGTTCTCGCGGCGAACTACCCCTTCGCCACGATCGAGCCGAACGTCGGCGTCGTCCCCCTGCCGGATCCGCGGCTGGACGCCCTGGCGCAGATGTTCGGCTCCCAGAAGGTCGTGCCCGCCACCGTCTCCTTCGTCGACATCGCCGGGATCGTGCGCGGCGCCAGCGAGGGGGAGGGGCTGGGTAACCAGTTCCTCGCCAACATCCGTGAGGCCGACGCCATCTGCATCGTCACCCGCGCCTTCGACGACCCCGACGTGGTCCACGTGGCTGGGAAGGTGGACCCCGCCTCGGATATTGAGACCATCTCAACCGAGCTGATCCTGGCCGACATGCAGACCCTGGAGAAGACGATCCCGCGCCTGGAGAAGGAGGTGCGGGGCAAGAAGACCGACGCCGCCGTGCTGGAGGCCGCGCAGGCCGCGCTGAAGGTGCTGGAGGCGGGTGAGCTGCTCTCGGCCGCAGCGGCGGGCAAGGCGCTGGACGCCGAAATCCTGCGCGAGTTCCAGCTGATGACCACCAAGCCCTTCATCTACGTGTTCAACCTGGACGACGCCGGCATGCACGACGCCGCCCGCCAGCAGGAGCTGGGTGCGCTGGTGGCGCCCGCGGAGGCGGTGTTCCTGGACGCCCAGTTCGAGGCGGAGCTGGTGGAGCTGGAGCCCGAAGAGGCCGCCGAGATGCTGCGCGAGAACGGTCAGGAGGAGTCCGGTCTGGACAAGCTGGCGCGGGTGGGTTTCGACACCCTCGGCCTGCAGACCTTCCTGACGGCGGGGGAGAAGGAGTCGCGCGCCTGGACGATCCACAAGGGCTGGACCGCGCCGCAGGCGGCGGGCGTGATTCACACCGACTTTGAGAAGGGCTTCATCAAGGCGGAGATCGTCTCCTACGACGACCTCATGGAGTACGGCTCCCTGGCCGAGGTCCGCGCCCATGGCAAGGTCCGCATGGAGGGCAAGGACTACGTCATGGCCGACGGCGACGTGGTCGAGTTCAGGTTCAACGTGTAGCGAGTCGGCTTAGTCGTTGTACGCCCTGCCGCGGCGTCCGATCGGGAAGACCTCGATCGTGCCGATGTCGTCGTGGATGAGCGCGAGGATCCGGTAGGAGCCCACGCGGTAACGCCATTCGTCCGAGCGGTTCGCAGTCAGCCCCTTGCCAAGGCGGGGATCGGCGCACCCATCGAGGTTGTTCTTGATCCAAGTGGCGAGGATCCTGGCGTCAAACCGGTCCATCTTCTTCAGTTGTTTGCGGGCCCGCATGGTCAACTCGACTCGGTACGGGCTGGAACTGGCGGCGAAGGGCGCGCTGCCGGTGACCTGGACATGATCAAGCCCATCCAGGTGGCATGGGTGCCAACGGTGTGATGGCGGTGGCTTACGATCACTCCTGAGAGCCGATGGCATCGGCCGCGACGTAGTGCCCCCGGCGGCAGGCTAGGCGGGCCTCGACGGGACTGCCGCAGTCCACGTGCACCGGATCTGGCGCAATCGGTGCCACGTTCGGCAGATACTTGAGCCCCCATTGCTGCAGTGCTGCCAGCACGAGGGCGAGGTCGCGTCCCTTGGCGCTGAGAGTGTAGGCGTGCCGTTGCCTTCGTCCCGGCTCCTGGTAGGGCTCGACCTCCAGCACGCCATGCTCCACGAGCTTCCTGAGCCGCGCCGACAGGATTGAGCGCGGGCACCCGAGGCTCTCCTCCAGGTCGCTGAACCGGTGTATGCCCTGGAAAACATCGCGAAGGATCAGCAGGGTCCACTTCTCGCCCAGCAGCTCCAGGCTGGCCGCGATGGGGCAGGTGGTTTGTGGTCCCGTCATGGTGTCTGACACTCCCTGATCCTTTGCGGCTGCCGACGGCGCCGCGGCGCCTCGCGCGCACGCGGTGCCCACGATGTGCTTATGTGTGTGGCGTCGATGCGGGCGGAACAGGTTCATTGGCTGGCCCGCAGGCGCAGCCGCACCTGTGCGCGCTCGCCGACGAAGCCGACGCAACCCTGAGTCCGTTTTTGATACTTAACGATCGTAGCACTGCGGTCTGCGGCCCGCGACCGGGATGTGAAGGCTGTGCATGAGGAAAGAGGTATGGCTGGGAGGTATGGCTGGACTGTCCGGTTGACAGTGAAGTCGGCGCAGGCTAGGTTCGGTATCTGGACTTAGATGGTCTGCTCCTTCTTGGCGGCTTCCTCGCCGGGAGCATGACCGGGACAGGAGCACACGTGATGAAGGCCTACGCGCTTACCTCTTACCGCAACGGCGGGACGCTCGAGTGGATTGAAGTGCCCGAGCCGGTGGCCGGCCCGGGGCAGGTGGTGGTTGATATCCGTGCGGCGGGCCTCAACCCGCTGGACCGCATGATCGCAGCCGGGCAGTTCCGGCAGCTCATCAGCTACCGGCTGCCGCAAGTGCTGGGACAGGAGCTCGCCGGCGTGGTCACCGAGGTAGGCCCCGGCGTGGAGAACTTCACGGTGGGCGATCACGTGTTCGGGCGTCCGGGCATCAACCGGATCGGCACCTTCACGCAGTCCATCGCAGTCGACGCCGACGACCTCGCCCCCATGCCCGCCGAACTCGGCTTCGCCGAGGCGGCCTCACTACCGCTCGTGCTGCTCACGGCCGCGCAGGCCTTCATGGAGAAAGCGCGAGTCAAGCCGGGGGACAAGGTCTTCATCCAGGGCGGCACCGGGGGCCTCGGCTCAATCGCCATCCAGCTGGCCAAGCACCTCGGCGCCACAGTGGCAACCACGGTGAGCACCAAGAACGTTGACCTGGCCCGCGAGCTGGGGGCCGACGTCGTCGTGGACTACCGGACCCAGCGGTACGAGGACCATGTCAAGGACTACGACGTTGTCCTGGACACCTTGGGAAAGGAAGAGACGCTGCGATCCATGAAGGTGCTTCGGCCGGGAGGCACCATGGTCTCGGTGGTCGGCGCGCCTGACTCCGAGTTCGCGGCACAACTGGGTAAGCCGATCCTGAAGCCGGTCATGTGGATGATGAGCCGCGGGGTGCGCCGCGCCGCCAAGCGGCAGGGAGTCGCGTACAAGTTCCTCTTCATGCGCGCCGACGGCAGCCGCCTGGCACAGCTCACCCCCGCCATTGAGGACGGCAGCATCAAGCCGCTGGTGGGACACACCTTCGAGCTGGGTGAACTGGAGCAGGCCATGGAGCTGTCCGCCTCCGGGAAGGCCGCCCCGGGCAAGATCGTGGTGGAGGGCGGAGCGTGAGCACGGTGAAGTACTTCGACGGTCCGTACGTGGACGCGCCGGTCGAGGGCATGACCACACCCCAAGGCGCGTACTTCGCGTACCGGGCGGTCGGCTCCGACGGCGGAGTACCACTGCTGCTCCTGAATCACCTGGCGGCCACCCTCGACGGCTGGGACCCGCGGCTGGTCGACCAATTTGTGCGGGACCGCCCGGTCATCGCGGTGGACTACCCCGGCATGGGCGGCTCCTCCGGCTCGGCGCCCACCACCGTTGCGGCCATGGCCGACGGTGTGATCGAGTTCCTCGATGCCGCAGGCCTGAAGCAGGTCGACCTCCTTGGTCTCTCGCTGGGCGGATTTGTCACCCAGCAGCTGCTGCTGACCCACCCGGAACGTTTCCGCATGGCCGTGCTCGCCGGCACCGGCCCGGCGGGAGGCGCCGGCATCACCCGGGTACCGGGCCTGACCTTCCGGGCCATGGCGCAGGCGGCCGTGACCCGCAAGGACACCCGTCACTACCTGTTCTTCCCCGTGGCCGCCTGGGACAGGGCGGATGAGTTCCTGGGCTGTGTGGCTGCCTTCAAGCATCCCGACAGGGCCGCGCGCGTACCGGGCCTCCTGCGCCAGCTCAAGGCCGTGCGCAGCTGGGGCCGGCAGGAGCCGCAGGACCTTTCCCGGATCGGCCACCCGGTCCTGGTGGTGAACGGCGACAACGACCTCATGGTCCCCAGCTCCAACACCTTGGACCTGGGACGGCGTCTGCCCGCCGCCAGGCTCGAGGAGCTCTACCCCGGTGCCGGCCACGGCGCCATCTTCCAGGAGCCCGACCTTTTCGCCTCGCAGGTTCGCGCCTTCCTGGACTGACGGAACCGCTTTGCCTGCACAGATTCCTTCGTCGGAGGGACCCGGTGAGCCTTCCGGTTCACCGGGTCGGACTTAGCTGCCGTCATCGCCGGTGTCTGGCAGCGGGATCATCTGTAACGCCGCTTCCTGGCTTGCAACGCTACTTCGGGGTTAACAACGCCTGTTAACGGCCTGCTGAAGGGCTCTGAGGTATACAGCAGGCCGTTAAGCAGCGTTGTTAACGTCCGTCGGCGCAACAGACACCTCAGCCCCGACACAATCACCACACCCCGAACCGGAAGAGCCTTGTCGGTTCTTCGCATTTGCGGGTGTGGTGGAGGGGGCCCCGGTGGAGGTTCGCAACATGGGCAGGTGATGATGCCTCACGCTCGGCGGCGATGCGTCTGGGTGGGGGAACGGCATGAGATGCGAGGGCTGCTTGGTGCGTTGCACGACCTTGGTGCGTGTTGCACTACCCCGGGGTGGTCGTGGAACACGCACCAAGGTCGTGGACACGCACCAAGGTCGTGGACAAGCACCAAGGTCGTGGAACGCGGCCCGGGGCGTGCAGTGGGTGCGAAGGTCGTTCAACGCACCGTTTGCCTCTCGCCAGGGGCGCCAGGCATCTGATTCTGATCGTCGAGAACGCCGGCCGCTTCGGCGCGGCACAGCAGAGGAGTTGGCCGCCGTCAGCCAGCACGCAGACTGCGCCCAAAGCCCCGAGAGCCCGCACCCCGCGGCCACGATTCAACACCTCCACCGGCGCCCCGACCAGTCAACCCCACCAGTGCACTCGCAAACGCGAAGAACCCGTTTGTCAGGGCTCGTGATGCTCATCGGAGAAGATCGCTCATGCCGCTAAGCTCCGCGGCATGGGCGAGCTGACCTACCTCACCGGCCGCGGCGCCGTCGTGCCCGAACAGATCGACGGCATGTTCGTCGGCTGGCCAATTCCAATGCGCTGACGGGCGGAGGAGCAAAAGGGCCGCCCGCGGGTCTCTGAGAACGTTCGCCCGCATCCCTGCCGCGGCAAGCGTCTGCGGCTCTACTCGGCGGGAGGTCTGCGCCGCAGGGTCTTGAGTTCCGCGCGCCGTCGCTTGGCCGCCAGACGACGCCGCTGGGAACCGCGGGTGGGCTTGGTCGCCCGGCGCGCCACCGGCGGCGCGAGTGCGCCCCGCAGCAACCCCGCCAGGCGCTCCCGCGCCGCCATCCGATTGCGGTACTGGGAGCGGTGTTCGGCCGCGGTAACCGTGAGCACCGTCCCGGTCAGACGCTCGCTCAGGTTCTGCAGGGCCCGCTGGCGCTGCCGCTCGTCAAGCGCCGTCGTAGTCGCCAGGTCCAGGCTCAGCTGGACGCGGGAGTCGGCGGTGTTGACGCCCTGGCCGCCGGGGCCGGACGCGTGCGTGAACTGCTCGCTCAGCTCCGCCGCCGGCACCGTCAGCCCCCGCGGACAGCCGGGGCCGGGCGGGATCAACAGGTCCTTCATGTGACCAGTGTGCGCCGGGCCTACCCTGGGCGCATGCCTCCGGCCCGCCAGCCTCCGCCCGTATTCACCGCCGCGGGCAGGCATGCGCTCGCCCTGGTGGCCCGCGAGGCCCGCGCCGACGGCGTCCGCGAGGTCCTCGCACCCCGCGTGCGCTGCACCGCGATGGCCATCCCCTTCGAACTCGAGGGCCTGCGCGTCACCGACGTCGGCTGCGGCCCCACCGGCCTGCTCGACCCCGGCGCACTCGCCCCAGCACTCGCGGCCTGCACGCGCCCGCCGCTCGTCCTGCATGCCGAGACCTTCGGCAACCGGGCCGGCGGCGAGCTTCGCACCGCGCTCGCGGCCGCCCGCCGCACCGGGGCGCGCATCGTCGTCGACGCCACCCACACGGTGCTGGAGCGTGCCGATGAACTGCTGGCGGACGCCGGAACTACGCACCATCCCGACGCCGACTACCTGGTCGCCAGCCTGCGCAAGCTACTGCCAATCCCTCTCGGCGGCGTGGTCCACGGGCTCACCAGTCCGCCAGAGCTCGCCGACGACCCCCTTAACGCGGACCTGGCTGCCGTCGCCGAGATCGCCGAACGCCGCCCCGCTGTGCCCGTGCTTATGGACGCCGTCGAGGACCTGCTTGACGTCGCCTGGGCGCCCGCACCCATGCCGGGCCCTTACCGCGCCAGGCTCGCCCTGCCGGAGTTCAATCCCGAACTCTCCCGCCGTCGCGCTAGCCTGGCGCGCCTGCACGCCGCTGTCGCCGACCTGGACGTCGTCAATCCCGGGGCCGCCCACCCGCCCGTCATCGCCCATCCCCGCGCCGCCGCCATCCGGGCGGAACTCGCACGTGCCGGTTTCTCCCTGCCCCTGCACTGGGATGGAGCCACCGATGGGCTCGTCGCGCTGCCCGACGACCCGCAGGCGATCAAGATAGTGCACCGTTCGGCGGGTTCACGCCGCTCCTGACTCGACGTTCTTGCTCGGCTAGGGGCCACAACGTAGCGGGTACCAATTATTGGTAGAATGGGGCTCATGGCAACGAACACCTCCGTCAGCCTCGACGATCACTTCACCGGATTTATTGCGCACCAGGTCGGATCTGGACGTTACCGGTCCGCGAGCGAGGTCATCCGCGCCGGCCTGCGCCTGTTGGAGGATCGGGAGACGGAACTGGCGGCATTACGTGAAGCGCTTGCGGAAGGCGAGGCCAGTGGGCCTGCTGAGCCCTTCGACTTCGATGCCTTCATCGCCTCCAAAACCTCAAAGACGGCATGAGCATCTATCGGCTGACCCCGGCAGCGCGCTGATCCCAACTGCTACACCCGTAGGACACCGCGCCAGCCGCGCGCACCGTAGTAGGAGTCGGCGCCGTTGTGGTAGACGAAGACCCGGCCGAAGCGCCGGTCGCCGAACAGCGCCCCGCCCAGGGCACGCACGTCCGCCGGCGTCGCCAGCCAGGTCGAGGTCTTCAAGTCGAACTCCCCAAGGCTCTGCAAGTGGCGGTACTCCGCCTCACCCATGAGCCGGGCGCCGAAGGCCGCAGCCTCGCCCGCGGCGCTGCCCCGCGGCGGGTTCCGCTTGCGGGAGCGCAGGGCTTCATCATCCAGGCAGAGGCTGCGCCGGCCGGCGGGGGACTCGGCCGAGCAGTCGTAGAAGACGAATTCGTCCGCCTGCGCGTCATAGTCGACGACGTCGGGCTCCCCACCCGTGTTCTCCATGCGCCTGAGCACGGTCAGCGCCTCGGGACGCGCGGCCAGGCGCGCGGCGACCGCATCCCAGGAGATGCCCTCGTGCCGGTGCGGGTATGCCGCGAAGCGGGCTCTGAGCACGTCGATCATGTCGTCTCCTTCGTTCGGATGTGCCAATGGCCGGGACACATTGTCGCTTACGCGGACGGGGCACGGCGGATGCGCCGACGCGGGCCACTCCTCGGCCCGTCACGCGACGGCAACACGACAGGTCTCTAGGATCGCCCCCGTAGCAAGCACACCAGGAGGAAGCATGATCAGGGTAGCGATCAACGGATACGGCAACCTCGGGCGCGGCGCCGAGCAGGCCATCACCAAGAACGAGGACATGGAGCTCGTCGTAGTCTTCACGCGGCGTGACCCGGCTACGGTCGCCACTCAGGGCGCGCCCGTCGCCCATGTGGACGACATGCCCGCCTGGGCCGACAAGGTGGACGTCTGCCTCAACTGCGGCGGCTCGGCCACCGACCTGATCGAGCAGACTCCGGCTGCCGCCGCGCTGTTCAACACGGTCGACTCCTTTGACACCCACGCCCGCATCCCCGAGCACTTCGCCGCCGTTGATGCCGCCGCCAAGGCTTCCGGGCACGTCGCCCTGATCTCCACCGGCTGGGACCCGGGCCTGTTCTCCATGCTGCGGGTCCTGGGGGAGGCCGTCCTGCCCGACGGCGCCACCACCACCTTCTGGGGTCCCGGCGTCTCCCAGGGGCACTCCGACGCCCTGCGCCGCATTGACGGCGTTGTGGACGCCAAGCAGTACACCCGGCCGGTCGAGGCGACCGTCGCCGCGGTCAAGTCCGGCGATGATGTTGAGCTCACCACTCGCTCCATGCACACGCGCGAGTGCTATGTGGTGGCCGAGGCTGGCGCCGACCTGGCCCGCATTGAGCGCGAGATCAAGGCGATGCCCAACTACTTCGCCGACTACGACACCACCGTCAACTTCATCACCGCCGAGGAACTGGCCGCCGAGCACGCCGGCATCCCGCACGGCGGCACCGTGGTTCGCCGTGGTCACACCTCCGATGGTGTGGCCGAGACCGTGAACTTCGAGCTGCAGCTCGGCTCCAACCCGGAATTCACCGGTTCCGTGGTGGTCGGCATGGGGCGGGCGGTGGCGAGGCTGGCTGCCCGCGGCGAGTCTGGCGCGCGCACCGTTTTTGACGTGACGCTGGCAGACCTGTCCGCCAAGTCCCCCGAGGACCTGCGCGCCCACTACCTGTGAGGCGCGATCGGGCGCGGGCGTTCCACCGACTGACTGCTCACGCAGGTGAATCGGCGTGATCGCCCGCGCCCATGGGCCGATAGCAATGGCGGTTGCGAAAGCGTTCGACGTTCCCGACCGTGATGACGTGACCGTCTGGGGCCGAGGGGGCGCCGCGCGCCTTCCTGTGCGTTCACGGGGCGGGTGGCTCGCGGCGCGATGCCGAGGTATTCGCTTCGCGGGCCGCCCAGGACGGCCGGCAGACGGTCGTCTGGGATGTGCGGATGTCGATCATCATGGGGGAGCGGGATGAATTGGTGCCGCGCGAGTCGGCAGAGGACTTCTGCCGTCGCTTCGTCGCTGCCCTGACGGTTGTTCCGGGCACCCACTGGCTGCACGCGCCAGGAGAGGTGGACGCAGTGGCCCAGTGGGAACGGCTGCGGCTCCAGCAGGGCGCAAGGGCGCGTTCGCAGGCTCTCCCTGCTGAGTGAGGTGTCACGGATTGCACCACTTTTACCCCGCGCCGACCTGAACCGCGGAGGCAAACCGCATGATCGCGCTGCTACATCCGGGAAGCATCACCACCGTCGGCTGAAAGTGGTGCAATCCGTGCCATGGTTCACGGGTATCGTCAGGGGGGGGCGCTGACCCGGCGATTGTCAGGGATCCGCTACCCGGCAATTGTCGGGGTGCCGCTGATCCGGCGATTGACCGTGGGGTCGTCAGCTCGGGACTCGTAGCTGCGGCGGTCAACGGGCTCATTGCAGCGGTTTGAAGGTGGGGCGGTCGGCGAATGCCGGCAGGAGGTGCGTCTTTGGCCGCGATTCGAACGCGCGAGTGAGTGCGCCAGAACCGTTATCTTGGTAGCTTCACAGCCGCAGGCGCTCCCGAGGCGCCGTGCTTCCGTCCCGACAGTAGACAGGATCCAGACATGAAGACTCCTCTCCTGAAGACCACCACCACGGCCGCTGCGCTCGTGCTCGTCCTCGGCCTGGGCGCTTGCGGCAGCAACAGCTCGAGCGACGCCGAGCAGTCCGCCTCCCCGGCAGTCGCGGACTCGGCAACCGCAGCCGAGGGAGGAAACGACTCTGAATCGGATCCGGGTGCGGACGCGCCACTGCCGCTAGAGGACGTCAAGGTCGGGGGCTCTTTCACCGGAACTCTCGACGGCGAGCCCTTCGAGATCGAGAATGCCGGGGTGGCCTGCGGCTCACAGGACGGCCAGACCACGATCGGTGTGGGTCCGACGGATTCCGTGATTTCGGACGCGGGGGTGCGCTCGGTGTCCCTGGCTATTGACGATGCCTCAAGCGAGGTACGACTGATCACCATCGTCCCCGGCGATGACGCGTCCCTCAACTACACGAACATTGAGGGATACCGGAGCCAGGCGGGAGACGTGCAGGTCGAGGTAAGCGAAAAGACCTACACCGTCACTGGTGAGGCCGCCCCGAGTGGCTCGACGGAGACGAAGAGCATCGACTTCGTCATCACCTGTCCCTGACGTACCCGGGCGGTGCGGGCACCCGGGGAAAGCGCCGCGCACGCGGAGAGCGTTGCGGCCGCGCATTGCCGCCGCCGGGCGGGGCGCGGATGGTGCTGTGTGCCCGGGGTACCTGCGCAGCTGGATACCGCCGGGGCGCGGCGGCTGGCCGCGTCGCAGCGCGGTTCTCATCTCCCGCCCACGAGGACTGCGCTTGGGGTCGCCTCCCTGAAGCTGACGGAACATGCCGCATCGCCCGGCCGCGGGGACTGCGCCCACGCCGCCTCGCGGCTAGAGTCGGGGCATGACGTCGCTTCCCTGGTCCGCAGGCCACTGGCTGAACCCGCCCGCAGCTGCTGAGGAGAGGGGCGGGGACCTGCTAGTCACCGCCGTGGAGAAGTCCGACGCTTGGAGGCGCACCAGTTACGGATTCATCGTCGACACCGCCCACGCCTTGCTGGCGCCCTTCGAACCGGGCACTGCGGTTGAGGTGGATATGACCGCGGCCTTCACTGAGAACTTCGACCAGGCCGGCATTATGGTGCGCGTCGACCCCGAGAACTGGGTGAAGGCCGGGGTTGAGTTCTCCGACGGCGCCTGCCAACTGGGTGCCGTTGTCACGGCCGGCAACTCCGACTGGTCGGTGAGCCCGGTGCCCGACTGGCAGGGCGAGCGCGTGCGCATTCGGGTCAGCCGCGAAGGTGACGCCCTCACCGTGCGCGCGGGGCTCATAGCGCCCGACGGCGCTGCCGCCCTGCGCATGGTGCGTCTGCTGCCCTTCCCCGAGGGCGCCGTCGCGCAGGCCGGCCCCTACCTGTGTGCCCCCAGCCGGGCCGGGCTGACCGTCCCCTTCCATGCCTGGAGGGTCACCGAGGCCGACGCCTCACTTCACTGATTCGCGGCACGGACGGTACTGCCGGGGCTTGCCGCTGGCCGAGCTCATGCGCCGGCTGCCGCGCCTGACCCGACTGGGGTTGCTGCCCGCCATGGGCGGCCGCACTGGCGCTGGTGCAGCTTGCCGCTGAACCGGGCTCCGCCGCCTTCGCCTTCTCCAGTACTCGTCCGGGATACTGGCAGCCGACCGCGATGGCTCCGTTGGGCATCAGCCCCGCCGCCGCCTTGATGACGCGCTAAGGGTGGTGGATGCGATGCCCCTCGGTGGTACGGACTGCGCGCTGCCCATGCTGTACGCCGCCGAACACGAGCTGGAAGTGGACACCTTCGTCATCTACACCGACAACGAGACGTGGGCCGATGGCATCCACCCCTTCCAGGCGCTCGGATGCAGTAGAGAACTGGTGGCCCAGATCGTGCGTCGACGGCGCTGATAAGCGCCTGCGTAGCGGTCCTTTAGCAATTCGTGTCATGAGGAGCCTGTAGCCTGCCCAAGTCGGCTCCATCCGGCCCTGTGGGGCAGTCCTCCGGGGCGTGTCGGGCATACGCCCAAACGCCCGGCAGCTCAGGGCAATCCCAACCATCTCTGCACCGAGACACATGAAGTTCAACAATCACGACCTGGCCCTGCGGGGCATGCTCAGCGTTCTCCCTCCGCATCTGGAGCGTTATCTACGCAACACGCTGGCCAATCGTTGCACACCCGAAACGCTGCGGGCCCTGCTTGCCGGGTCGGGGCCGGTTCCGGAGTTCCCCGACCTGGCGGCCGCGAGCTGGTCGAGCCGTGGCGGTTCACCTGGGATGTGGACGCGCAGCGCGAACTACGGACCAGCAGAGCCTTGAAGCTCCACCCGGGCAACCTGGCACAGGTTGACCAGTCGAGCCCCGCCCACGTGCGCGTGGAATTGAGCACTCGGGAGGGCGTGAAGCTGATCCGCCGGGTTGATGCCCTCGCCGCGTTGTCCCCGCGCCAGTGGCAGCAGGCCGGAGGCGACCTCTGGGCCGGCCCGGCGCTGGCGACCTTCGTCCAGCCCGATCAGCCGGTGATCCAGGCGTTGGCAGCGCAGGCGCATGCGCGCGCGAGCCTAGGTACGCCGAGCCCGGTCCCCGACGACGTGGCCGACGCGGCCTGCGCGGTACTGCGCAGCCGTGGCCTCGTGGCGGACGTCGGCACTATACGGTGGCAGGAACCATTAACAGTTCGCACCGCGGGCGAGGTTATGGATGCGCGTGCCGGCAGCGAGCTCGACGTCGCAGTCCTGCTCGCAGGCATCCTTGAACGACTCGGGATTCGCCCGATGCTGGCACTGACGTCCACCTCGGTGCTGCTGGGATACGCCAGAAATGGGGCGGTGAGCGTGGGGGACTCTCCGGAGGCGTTCGCCGCAGGGGTGCGGCAGGGCGACATCGGGCTGATAGACCCGTCCGCCGCCCTGCGCTCACCCGCGGGTGTACTGCACGTGCCGGGCGGTGCGGCGCAGCAGATAGTGGAGGCCGCCCTCTCAGAACTGACCCTGGTGGTTTCGATCGCCGCCGCGCGCTCCAGTGGTGCGGTGCCGCAGCCGGCGCTCGAACGTGATGAGGACGGCGTCGTCGTGGAGCTGCCCCCGTCCGCCGTCCGGGCGGAACAGGACGCGGAGGGTCCGGCTGTTACCGCGCACGCGGACGCGACTCGGTCTGTGGGCGGGCCGGGCACCGACCGGGCAGTGGGGGCGGCGCCGGCGCGCGTGGAGGAGTGGAAACGGTCCCTGCTAGACCTGTCCCTGCGCAACCCGCTGATCGACCGAACTACGCGCTCGGCCATCGAACTCAAGGTGCCGCCGGAACTCGTCGGCGACTTCGAGGACATCGTCAACAAGCGCGACAACCTGGCCCTCAGGCCCGCTCGGGGCGCCGCGCAGGCGGCGGATGACGCCATGGAGTTGCTGGAGGCGCACACCGTGGGTGCGGTTCTTGGAAGCAAGGAGTACGTGCGGCGCCTGCAGAGCATGGCCGCATCCGCTCGCACCACCCTGAAGGACACCGGGGCGAACAACCTGTACCTCGCGATCGGTACGCTTAGCTGGTACGCCGATGGTCGGCGTGTGCGCTCTCCCCTGATCCTTGTTCCCGTGAAGCTGGAACGGGAGGGGGACACATTCGTCGTGTTGCTGGATGAGGCCGGCGTGTCCACCCCCAACTCCTCCCTGCGCGCACGCTTCCAGGCGGATACGGGCATCGACCTGACTGCGTTGCGTGAGCCCGTATACGACGCTCACGGCGTCAACGTTGAGGCCACGCTGGACAACCTGCGTCAACAGCTGCGTACCGCAGGTCGCCGCGACCGCGTCGAGTCCACTGTCCACCTCGGGCTGTTCCGCTTCTCCACCTACCGCATGTGGCGGGACCTGGAGGAGGACTGGCCGACCATAACCGCCAATCCGCTGGTGGCGCGCCTGCTGAAAGACACGCCCGGCGCCGATGCTGAGGACCAAGCCCCCGGAGCCGCGACGGATCTCGATGAGGTGGTGGAGAACTTGCCACTGGTGGCGGACTCCGCCCAGGCCCAGGTGATCGCCGACGCTGTCTCTGGACGCAGCCTGGTGGTTGAGGGGCCTCCCGGCACGGGGAAGTCCCAGACGGTCGCCAACCTCATCTTCCGCTCCCTGGCGCTGGGGCGCACCGTCATGTTCGTGGCGGAGAAGCAGTCCGCGCTCGACGTCGTCGCCCGGAGGCTGGGCGAGGAGACCGGCATCGGGGACCTGCTGCTCAACCTGCACGACAACGGCATGCGACCCATCGACGTCTGTGAGGCGCTACGCGGGGCGCTGAAGCTGCAGGCACCCGGTCATGATGCCGCGGCGCTGGCGGGACTGCGCCGGCAACTGGCGGACTCACGCGGAGAACTGGAGGCGTATCGTGAGCAGCTGCACGCACCGGGGCAGGAGGGCAAGTCCTACTATGCGGCTCGCCAGGAACTGGTGGAGGCCATGGGGGCGGACGCGTCCGCAGCGCCCCATGCGCAGGCACTGTTCAACGCCTGCGCTGCCCGTAGCGGGCTGGACGGATTCGACGCGGACCAGCATGAAGCATGACTGCATGAGTACCGGCGGTTGCAGAGCCGACTACGCGAACAGCTGCCGTCCGAGCTGCTCGATGCGGTACTGAGCCGTCGTGACCGCGTGCTGCGTGAGGCCGGCGAGCGCGCTGCAGCGCTACGCGACGAGGTTGAGCGTCGCAAGAGCACTTTGAATGTCCGCGCCCTGGTCGACTCCTACTGGGACCTGATCACCGCGATAACCCCGTGCATCCTGGTGTCCCCGGACTCGGTGGCCCGTTTCTTCCCGGCGAATAGGCGCTACGTGGATGTGGTCGTCTTCGACGAGGCCTCCCAGATCACCGTTGCCGACGCCGTCGGCGCCTTGGGACGGGGACGCTCCGCAGTGGTGGTAGGAGACCCCAAGCAGATGCCGCCGACGCCCCCGCCGGGCACGGCGGCCGCGTCTGGTCGTGGCACCTCCGGGGAGGATGGCGCGGACTCGATCCTCGATCGCTGCCTGGAACTCGGCCTACCCACTCGCCGCCTGACCGGGCACTACCGCAGCCGGGTCGAGTCACTCATCGCCTTCTCCAACCGGCACTACTACGGCGGAAGGCTGCTGTCCTTCCCGAGCCCACTGGCGATAGCCGCCGCTCCGGCTGACGGTCCGGACGGTTACGGCATCTCATTGCGGCGCGTCAACGGCACCTACTACCGTGCTGAAACGGCCAAGCACCGTGGCATCAGGCCCAACACCAATCCGGTGGAGGCTCGGCAGATCGTAGACGAGGTCAGCAGGCGCTTTGAGGCCTCGCCGCAGGCCGCTCCTTCGTTGGGAATCATCACTTTCAACAACCAGCAGTGCGACTTGATCGAGACCGAGCTGCGAAACAGCGGCCGGGAACGCATCATCGAGGCGCTAAATACGCGCGATGGCCTGTTCGTACGCAACTTGAACAACGTTCAGGGGGAGGAGCGCGACACGATCCTGGTGTCGGTTACGTTCTCGGCCAATGAACGTGGGGACTTGCCGCTCAACTTCGGCTCCCTGAGCCACGTCGGCGGTGAGCGTCGGCTGAATGTGGCGATCACCCGGGCCCGCAGGCAGGTGGTCGTATTCTCCAGCTTCGATCCGGAGGACATGCACGCCGAGCGCTCCACCCACCAGGGGGTGAAGGACCTGCGCGAGTACCTGGGCCGAGCGCGCAGCGGCATCGCGCCGCACGGCCGGCCGCGCTCGGTCGCCTCCGTGGACCTGCACCGCGACCAGATCGCTGAACGCTTGCGGGAGACGGGTGTTGAGGTGATGGCCGGAGTCGGGCACTCGGACTTCGAGATCGACCTGGTGGTCACCGGAGCCGGGGGAGCGCGCGTAGCGGTGCTGCTGGACGGGCCCGGCTGGAATCGGCGGGCGAGCACCACGGACCGTGACCTGCTGCCGGTCGATGTACTGCAGTCCATGGGGTGGGAGCGGATTGAGCGCGTCTGGATGCCCACATGGGTGGCCGACGCGGATGCCGAGGTCGCGCGCCTGCTCGCCGCCTCCGGAGGCGCGCCGGAGCCGGCGGGTACGCAGGCCGCGGCCAGTGCACCGCCCGCAGTGCCGACAGCATCTGCAGTGCTGACGGCGTCTGCGGCGTCGGGGAAGGCATCGGCGTCGGTGACTTCGGCTCGGCCGCAGCCGGCGGTGGCGGAGACAGAGTCGACGCCGACGCCCACCGAGGCCCTGGCGCCCGAGGCCCCGCACGAGCAGACGCCGGTCGTGGCATCGGATGATGCGGCCGCACCGGAGAGTGCGCCACTCGCCGATGCGGAGTACCGGCAGTGGCGGCCTGAGGGCGTGTACCCGCTGGAGATACTCGACCGCGCACAGGACAAGAACTCGCCAGAACGTGCACACGTGGTTGAGACAGCCCGTGCCATCTGCGACGTCGAGTCCCCACTCACCCGGCACCGGCTGATCGTCAAGCTCTGCCGCGCCTACGGGCTCACCCGGGTGGTGAAGTCCCGGGAGCAGAAGGTCGATGCGCTGCTGGGCGACGCATTCGCCTACACCGACGACGCAGGCTTCGTGTGGCGGAGCATGGACGCCGCCCGGTTGCCCGTGCGCTACCGGCGTCATGCGCTGGATCACGTGGACTCCATCGAGGAGATCCACCCCCGGGAGCTGGCGGCGCTGATGCGTGAACTCCGTGCTGGCTCAGCTGGCTGGGTCTCCACTGAGGATCTGTGTAACCTGGCGCTCAAACGCCTCAGCGGCAAGAAGCGCAGACTCAGCGCCAGCGGAGTCAAGAAGGCACTGACCGATGCGCTGGCGATGGTTGAGCGGGAGGATGACGGGTGGTAGCCCGGTCGGGCTGAGGCCCTTGGAGGCGCGGTCCCCGGCCGCCCTGCGGCGGTCCAAGCGGTTCGATATGTGTCGGACCCCGCCCGTATGGTGGGGGCATGGCCCGAGAGATAACGCCCGAGGACTGGCCGGCACGAGTAGCCGATGCTGAGATAATAGGCGTGGTCGGCGCGCCGGCCTTCGGACGGGGGCGCCGTTACGCGGAGCAGGGGCGGGTAGCCAACCTCTCCGTTTCGGGCAACGGTGAGATTCTCGCCGCCGCGGTGCGCGGTGCGCAGGGGCGGGTCTACCAGACCATGGTGTTCGCCCGCATCTCCGGCCAGCGCGTGCGCTGGTCCGGCACCTGCTCCTGCCCGGTGGGCGGTAACTGCAAGCACACGGCCGCCCTGGTTCTGACCGCGCGGGGCCAGGCCCAGTCCGCCTCAGCACCTGCCGGTGACATCGACTGGGAACGCCGCCTCAACCAGCTGCTGCGTACTCGGCGTACGGCGTACCGGGCCGTCGCCCTCGAGGTCGCGGACACGGCGACCGCACCCGGCCGCACCGGACGCTTCGGGGCATCCTCCGCCCGGCCGGGGCGCCTGCACCTGCGCCCGTTGATCGCCGGCAAGCGTGGTTGGGTCAAGCAGGGCATCTCCTGGCGCGGCCTGACAACCGGGGAGCTGACCGGTGAAGTCGCCCCGGACGTGCTTTCCGCCCTGGCGGACCTGGCCTCCATGGACCCTTACGGCGACTACTACTACAGCAACGCCGTTATCGACCTGGGCGCGCTGCCGACTCGCGTCTGGGACGCACTGCGGCGCGCCGTCGCCGCAGGGGTGACACTGACGACGGCCCAGCATGCTGGCCATGAGGTGCGCATCCTGCCCGGGCTGCGTGCCGGCGTCGGGGTGAACCGTCAGGCTGACGGCACTGCTCTTGTAGCCGCCGCACTGGATATTGATGCGGTGGAGGGGCTCATGCTCGGCGCAGAATCCGCCAGCGCGCCCCGGCCGCTGGGCAACCCCGTCCACGCATACGCGCTCACAGGCGGCGACGGCGCCCTGAATCTCATGCCGCTGGAGCCGCCGCCCGATGAGGTACTGGGCCGACTGCTGGCGCACAACGAGCAGATCACCGTTCCCGCCGCGGACGTGGGCCGCTTTGAACGCGAGCACCTGGGGCGGCTCGCCGCAGCAGTCCCCATCGTCGACCTCGACCCCACCCTGAACGTGCCGGATGTCGGCGCGCCGGCCGCTGTGCTCCGCATCGAGCTGGACGCTGCCGCTCACCGCGCCGAGACCTCCTGGTCCATCCGCTACCTCACGTCATCCGGGGACAATCGAGGAGAAGCCGAGCTGGGCAGCCTCACGGAGCTTCTCAACGGGCCTGCGCCGCCGAGCTGGGGCCGGGTCCTCGGCACTGCCGCTCAGGCGGGGACGAGCACCGGTTTCCAGCCTCACACGGCGGCAATCACAGAACCCGGTCCGGCGCACTCGGCCAAGTCAGTGCCCGTGGCACGTGACGCCCGCGCCGAGGACCGCCTGGCCCGTAGCATCGTCGAGGCCTGTATGCCGCTGGTGCCGACGCACGGTCCATTGTGGCAGCGGGGCGTCTTCACCGGTATGAGCACTGCGCGGCTGGTGTCCCAGGCCCTGCCCGCGCTGGAGGCGGTCGACGGCGTCGTCGTCGAGGTGGACGGGCAGGTGCCCGACTATCGGGAGGCTGCGGAGACCCCGCTGATCACCACCGACGTTGCCGATGACGACGATCGGCCTGACTGGTTCTCCCTGCGGGTGCGCGTGAAAGTGGGGGAAGAGGACGTGCCCGTGGAGCGGCTGATGACCGCGGTCGCCCAGGGCGCCGATGAGGTGCTGCTGGACTCCGGCCAGTGGATCAGCCTTGCCGACCGCCCCGAGATCACGCGCCTGGCCCGGCTCATGGAGGAGGGCCGTGACCTGCGCGATCCCCATGCCCGCAGCGCCGGCGACCTGGCGGTCACCGCCTTCCAGGCGGGCCTGTACGCCGAGTTGGAGCAGCTCGGGGTGATCGGGGAGGCGGCCCGCCGCTGGCGTGAGGGCGTTGAGCGGCTCTTGGCGGTGGCCGCCGCGGCCGAGGACGGTGCGGGGAGCGGGCCGGCAGGCGGTGACCGTGCTGGGACCGCAGACGCCGGCGGTGCCTGCGGGGCGCCGTCGGTTGTGGATGCGTCGGCGCCTGCCGGGCTGCGCGCCGAGCTGCGTCCCTACCAGCTTGATGGTTACCGCTGGCTGGCTCTACTACAGTCCACCGGGCTCGGCGGCATCCTTGCCGATGACATGGGCCTGGGAAAGACCATCCAGGTGCTCGCCGTCGTCCAGCGCATGGCGGAGCAGCGGGCGGCGGGTGTGGACGCTGCCCACAACGGTGCCGAGGTCGGCGAGGCGGCGCAGCCCGGGGCGTTTGACGGCCCGGTGCTGGTGGTGGCGCCCACGAGCGTCGTCGGCGCCTGGGCGGAGCAGGCTGCCCGCTTCTGCCCCGACCTGCGGGTACGCGCCATCACCCGCACCCGTGCCAAGCGGGACGAGAATCTGGAGGAGATCCGCTCCGGCGCCGATCTAGTGGTCACCAGCTACACCATCGCCCGCATCGAGGAGGAGGACTTCACCGCCGTCGACTGGTCCTGGGTGGTGCTGGACGAGGCCCAGTTTGTCAAGAACCACAACGCGGTCACCTACAAGACCATGCGGCGCCTGCACACACCGTCGACGGTAGCAATCACGGGCACACCGCTGGAGAACTCGCTGATGGACCTGTGGAGCCTGCTGTCCATCACCGCGCCCGGCCTGCTGCCCGGGCCGGAGCGCTTCGCCGAGCTGTACCGGCGCCCCGTGGAGCATGGGGACGAGGCTGCGCTGGCGGCACTGCGCACCCGCATCCGCCCTTTCATGCTGCGTCGCACCAAGGAGGCGGTCGCCGCCGACCTGCCCGCCAAGAATGAGCAGGTCATGACCGTGGAGCTGGCCCCGGCGCACCGGCGCGCCTACGACCGCCGGCTTGCGCGCGAACGACAGAAGGTACTGGGGCTACTGGAGGAGGACACGGCGCAGTCGCGGTTCACCGCGCTGAAGTCCCTGACCACATTGCGGCAGATGGCACTTGATCCGGCGCTGGTTGAAGAATCCGAGGCCGCCGAAAGCGGCAAGCCCGCTCAGAAGCGCAAGCCCGGGGCCAAGGTGGAGGTACTGCTTGACACGTTGCAGCCGGTGGTGGCTGAGGGGCACAAGGCCCTGGTGTTCAGTCAGTTCACCCGCTACCTGCGTGGGGTGCGAGACGCGCTGGAGGCAGCCGGTATGCGCACCACCTACCTGGACGGAGCCACCGGTGACAGGCAGGAGGCGATCGACGCCTTCCGCAGTGGTGAGGCCGAGGTGTTCCTGATCTCACTGAAGGCCGGTGGCTTCGGCCTGACACTGACTGAGGCCGATTACGTGTTTCTGCTGGATCCGTGGTGGAACCCGCAGGCCGAGGAGCAGGCCGTGGATCGCGCGCACCGTATCGGGCAGGACAAGCCTGTAATGGTCTACCGGCTGGTATCCGCCGGGACCATCGAGGAGAAGGTCATGATCCTGAAGGAAAAGAAGGCTGATCTGTTCGAGCGTGTGGTGGAGGGAGCCGCGGACGCGGCGGACGCCGCAGCCGACGGGGCAGCGGCGCGCGCCGGGGCTACGCCGTCCAGTCGTGCCCGCCTGACCGCACAGGAGATCCGCGAACTGCTCGGCGGCGAGTAGGGCGGCCCCGCACCCGGGGGCGGCCCGCTCACGATGAGCTGGGCCGGTAGGCGATGACTTTGCCATATTTGAATTCGACGAGGAGTAGGTCGCCGATAGACCTATGTGATGGGCGTTCCTCGGTCGTACCAAGTGGAATTGGTTCTGAGGCGCGTCCGGTGACCATGTCCACCAGCACCAGGGACAGTTTGTATCCATCCCTTTTACTGAATTTCTGCACCTGCCCCTGGCCGGAGTGATACAACGCCTGTAAGGCACTAGTAGAGGCGCACTCCTTCTTGCGGTTCACCTCGAACAGGGCGTTGTCCTTGCCCAGCACGATATCGTTTCCGTTGATGGTGATTGACTTGCAGCTGGTGTCTGTTTCTGAGGCGGAATAGCTTGATGGGGCCCAGGAGGTGTCGAGGTCCTTTAGCCAGAGTTTGGCCTGCTCCCGTGTGAAAGGAGTGGGCGACCACGGGTAGCTGGAGAATGAGGCGGACTCATTGTACTTAAATGACTCACTGAAGGTGCCGTCGGGCTCGTAAAGGTCGATAGTTGACTCCTTGCGTGAACCTCCGCCGGAGCGAACCAGCCAGCCGTCCGCAAGTGGCTGCTGGATGGTGTGCTTGTTAGTGTCCAGCTCGTTCGTGGCGCCGGTGCTCAAGTCAACTACGAAGTGGTCGTAGTCGGACGAGCTGGCGAGTGTGTACCCGTCCACGATTTTCGATGACTGGACTGTCACCGGGCTATCCGTCCCGAAGTCGGTTTCCCACGCCATCTCCGAGGGGCTAGTCCAGTACCGGCAGGTCGAGTCTACGCAGGCGATCGCGCCAGTTGACGTGATGCTCACCCGGGCGTCCGCGTCCCAGGGTGCGACGCTGCGTTCCTGGGAGTAAACGTCGATCAACGTGTTCTCGACGACGATCCGACCGTCCCAGATTGTGGTCCGATCGATGGCTTCGGAAACATCCTGCTGAGTTTCCCACAGCTGCCTGGGGTTGTTTTTGGAGATGTCGAAAACGGCGACAGTCGCAGTTTCGGACGTGCTGGTGATCCGTACCAGTCGGTTGCCGTGGATGCGCGTCGATATCTCCTTGTCGCGGAAGTCCGTGGGTGCCTCAAGGGACCAGGCCTCCTCGAATCCGTCCAGCCAGGCCTGCGACCACTGGTCGGAATTCGTATCGGAGGCCTCGGCGTTGCTGTTCCGTTTGTGCACGATGAGTGCGGTGGTGCCGCCAACGGCAAGGACGAGTGCCAGTACCAGGACTGAAATGAGTAACGTTCGGGTCCGCCTCGGTCGCGCTGGATGCGCCGGTGGGGTGGGGGCATGGCCGTATGCGCCCGGTGAGGGCGGTTGGGGTTGAGCCGTGGGGGCGCCCTGCTGAGGCGCCGACTGTGTCACCCAGCTGGGGCCCTGAACCGGTTGTGCCGACTGCCAGGGGATGGGTTGTCCCTGTGGTGGAAGGTGGCGGTTGGCAGGGGTGTTGTTGTAGCCGGGGTGCGACGGGGGCGGCATGCTCATGCCGCACAGCATGTCACGAATAGGTCAACTAGGCCAGGCGTTTGGTTCCGGCAGCCCACGCAGCCTTGATGGCTCGTGATGGCGGCCGCAGTCGGCTGGGTGGGCGGCTTGCCGGCGCGGGGAGTGTGGTCTGGTCCAGGGACGGTGAGGATGGCGGCGCAGTCCGCTATGGCTCGGGGCGCGCATGGTGGGACTTGCGCTCGTGGCCTGCATGTTGGTGATCGCCCGGTACGGCGGGCTTCGTCCCCTCCGGCCAGAGCGGCCGACCGCCATGTATGGCCCTCCCGGCTGACCCGCCGCACCCGCGAATGCGGAGAGCCGTTAGGTGTTCAGGAATCCCCGCGACTACAGCCAGGTGGTATTCATGTTCGTGGGGGTGTGGGTGAGTTGGGCGAATGTGGTGGGTGTCTTCAGGATGTTCTCGGGTGATTCTTGCCCTATTTGCGGCGGTGCCCGCTATAAAGAAAAGCTTGAGATTCCTGGCAGGTATAGCAATTGTTTCGGAAAGCTGGGAAGATAGCCTTGGTAAATTGCGAGTGTTGGCATATTGCTGCGTTGGAGTGGTATCAAGCACAGCATGGTGATATCCATATGTCAATCGTTGTCAACCGAGAGGAGATTCCGACATGCCACGGCCAGTATTCGACGGTTCCTCCGCGCCGGACCCGGGCAGCAGCGAGCTCAACCC
Source organism: Actinomyces sp. 565 (assembly GCF_010365615.1). NCBI lineage: Bacteria > Bacillati > Actinomycetota > Actinomycetes > Actinomycetales > Actinomycetaceae > Actinomyces > Actinomyces sp. 565. The sequence goes on along the minus strand of NZ_PIZD01000025.1, from coordinate 73,650 downwards.
GCTGTTCGCCCGCCCCGGCGAGGCCTATGACCTGCCGAAGTTCCGCTTCCCCGCCGGGGAGGCGCTACCCGATACCGCCTACCAGGTGGTCCACGACGAGGCGATGCTGGACGGCAACGCACGCATGAACCTCGCCACCTTCGTCAGCACCTGGATGGATGACCATGCGGGCCGCCTCTACCTGGAGGCGGCCGACAAGAACATGATCGACAAGGATGAGTACCCGCGCACCGCGGAGATCGAGACCCGCTGCTGGACCATGCTCGCAGACCTGTGGCACGCCCCGGACCCCCGTCACACCATCGGCACCTCCACCATCGGCTCCTCAGAGGCCTGCATGCTGGGCGGGCTGGCGCTCAAGCGCCGCTGGCGCAACGCCCGCCGCGCCGCCGGCAAGCCCGCCGACCGGCCCAACCTGGTCATGTCCAGCGCCGTGCAGGTGTGCTGGGAGAAGTTCTGCAACTACTTCGACGTCGAGTCCAGGTATGTGCCCATCAGCGAGGAGCACAAGGTCCTGGACGGCCACGGCCTGGAGGACTACGTGGATGAGAACACCATCGGCGTGGTGGCCATCATGGGGGTGACCTACACCGGCATGTACGAGCCCGTCGCCCAGATCGCCCGCGCACTGGACGCCATCCAGGAGCGCACCGGCCTGGACGTTCCCATCCACGTCGACGGCGCCTCCGGGGCCATGATCGCCCCCTTCATCCAGCCCGAGCTGGAGTGGGACTTCCGCATCGAGCGGGTTGCCTCCATCTCCACCTCCGGCCACAAGTACGGGCTGGTCTACCCCGGCATCGGCTGGGTGGTGTGGCGCGAGGAGGCCGCCCTGCCCGAGGAGCTGATCTTCGAGGTCTCCTACCTGGGCGGGCAGATGCCCACCTTCGCCCTGAACTTCTCTCGCCCCGGCGCACAGGTGCTGCTGCAGTACTACATGTTCCTGCGGCTCGGCTTCGACGGCTACCGGCGGGTGCAGGCCAACAGCCGCGACGTCGCCCGCTACCTGGCCGACCAGATCGCCGCCATGGGCGCCTTCGAGTTGTGGAACAACGGCTCCGACATCCCTGTGTTCGCCTGGAGGCTGCGCGCCGACCACACCGACAAGTGGAACCTGTACGACCTGTCCGACCGGTTGCGCATGAAGGGCTGGCTGGTCCCCGCCTACCCGATGCCCGATGACCTCACCGACGTCACCGTGCAGCGGATCGTCGTCCGCAACGGGCTCAGCCATGATCTTGCCGACGCCCTCCTGGAGGACCTGCGTGCCGAGGTCGCCTACCTCGACCGGCTCGACGGGCCGCTGCCCCAGGAGTCGGACCGCCCCGCCGCCTTCCACCACTGAGGAGCCGAAAATGTCCGTTAGAACCTCCGGCCATGCCGCCGGAACCTCCGTTCCCGCCGACGCCGCTCGGGGCGGTGCGGTGAACGCGCCCAACTCCGTCCATGCCCCCGACTCTTCCGGCACCCGGTCCAGCCGCCCGCCCGCGGGCACGCTCGGAGACCTGCCCACCGCCCACACGATGCCCGGCAACGCGCCCGCCGCCGACGCCGCCGGCATGGACGCCAACCGCCCGCCCGCCTCAATGAGCGTGTTCAACCTGGCCATGCTCACCGTGGTGGCCGTGGCCTCGCTGCGGTCCCTGCCCGCCATGGCCGGCTACGGGCTGGCCTCCATAGTGCTCTACCTGATCCCCGCGGTGCTGTTCATGGTGCCGACGGCGCTGGTAGCCGCAGAGCTCGCCACCGGCTGGAAGGGCGGGGTGTTCATCTGGGTGCGCGAGGCCTTCGGCGAACGCTGGGGCTTCGTGGCCATCTGGCTGCAGTGGGTGCAGAACGTGGTTTGGTACCCCACCCAGATCGCCTTCATCGCCGTGAGCCTGTCCTACGTAGTGGGCGGCGGCTCCCTGGCGAACAACGGCGTGTACGTGGCCGCCGTCATCATCGTCCTGTACTGGGTCTCCACCCTCATCACGCTGGCCGGCGGCAACCTCTTCGCCAAGGTCGGCTCGTGGAGCGGCATCGTCGGCACGCTCCTGCCGGCAGCGCTACTGATCATCTTCGGCGCCGCCTGGCTGGCAACCGGCACGCCCTCCCAGACGGAACTGGCGGCGTCGGCGATCCTGCCGCCCTGGACCGGCCTGGCCTCAATCGTGCTGATCGTGTCCAACGTGCTCGCCTACGCGGGCATGGAGGTCAACGCCGTTCACGCCAACGATCTGTCCGACCCCGGCCGCGGTTACCCGCGCACGGTCCTGATCTCGGCGGTGGTGATCCTGGCGATCTTCATCCTGCCGACCCTGGCGATCGCCGTCGCGGTCCCCAGGGCGAGCCTGGGCGTGGTGGACGGCATCAACCTGGCCTTCCAGACCTACTTCGACCACTGGCACCTGGCCTGGGGCACTCCGTTGATCTCTCTGCTGATCGCCCTGGGCGCCTTCGCCTCCGTGGTCACCTGGATCGCCGGCCCGTCCAAGGGCCTGCTCACCGCCGCCCGCACCGGCCTGCTGCCGCCGGTCCTGCAGAAGCGCAACCGGGCCGGCGTGCAGCGCTCCATCCTGCTGCTGCAAGGCGTAATCGTGACGATCCTGGCGCTGCTGTTCGTGGTCATCCCCAACGGCAACACCGCCTTCGTCACCCTGATCGACATGGCCGCCGCGCTCTACCTGATCATGTACATGATGCTGTTCGCCGCCGCCCTGCGCCTGCGCGCCACCCGCCCGCAGGTACGGCGCACCTACCGCACCCCCGCCATGGGGCTGGTTGCCGGGATCGGCTTCGCGGCCTGCGCCGCGGCCTTCATCCTGTCCTTCGTGCGCCCGTCGGGGTTCACGGGGCTGAGCAGTGCCGGCTACGCCCTGGTGGTGGGCCTGGTGATCGTCATACTCGGGGCGCCGCCGCTGGTCTTCTACGCACTGCGCCGCCCCAGCTGGCAGCTGGAGCCCGACCACGCCGTCGGCGAGGCCATCCTGGTCAACCCGCCCGACCCGGCGGATCCGGACGAGGCCGACCACTCGCGCCCCGGCAGGCGCCATCTGCGGCTGGTCTCCAGGCGCCACGGAATCCACTCCGTAGGACGGGCCTCATAGCCCGTTGCGGGGCGGGCCGGGGCCTCCCCGCCACCATGCGATCCGCCACCGCCACCCGCGGGTGCCGCGGCCGTCCTTGAGGCGGCACCGGCACCCGCGGGTGCATGATGGCCCCCATGCGCGTCACCGGCATCGAATACAGGTCCCCGGGCATCGCACCGACCTCTGCACTGGCGACCCCAGCGAGCATCGGTCCTGTCACCACCGCCGGACGGGAGAAGCGGCATGAGTGAGCACTCGCGTATCCACATCCGCCCCGCCCGCCCCGACGACGTCGCGCGGGTCGCCCGCCTGCTCGCCCTGCGGGGGATCAGCGTGGAGGAGGCGCTGGACCAGGCGCCGCGCATGATTGCGGCCCTGCCGGTTCTGCTGCTGGCCTCCCTCCCCGCCGACGACGCCGAGCCCACCGCTGCTGAAGGCGCGGTCGGGCAGGCGGCCGAGGTTGACTTGGCCGCGGTCGATGCGGTCGCCCAGTCGGCCGAAGCCGATGACACGGCCGCCCCGGTCGCCCTTTCCGGCGCCTTCCTCCTGCCCGGCGACATGGAGGGGCGCCCGGAGCACTGGATGGTCTCCGGCCTCATCGTCGACCCCGGTGCCAGACGCCGCGGGATCGGCCGTGCCCTGCTGGCCGCGGTCGGCGCAGCGGTGCAGGAGCTCGAGCCGGGGGAGGACCTGTTCAGCGTCGTCGAGACTGCCAACCACGCCTCCGTCGCTGCGCACTTGGCCGCCGGCTTCCAGGAGGTCGCGCACGTGGACGGTTACGCGGGCCTCGTCTTCGATGACGCCCTGCTGATGCGCCTGCCGGGCACAGCGGATCACTGACTTCGGGGCCTACGAGCAGCCGTCAGCGTTCGCTCGGAACGGGCCGGAAGACCTCAGTCCAGCAGGGGGAGCAGGTCCCGCAGGCTGGCGACGACGAGTGCGCCGGGGGCGTCGTCGGGCAGGGTTACGGAGGTGCCCGGACGCACCAGCAGCGCCGCCGGCATCCCCGCCTCCCGTGCGGCTACGACGTCGATCGGCCGGTCCCCAACGCACAGGACCTCCGCCGGGTCAAGACCGTGCCGCTGCGCCAGCAACAGGTTCATGTCAGGACTGGGCTTGCGGGCCACCCCATCCGGGGCGCAGACAACATCGTCCATCTCCAGGTGCAGCCCCTGCAGCAGTGCGGTGGCGGAAACGCGGTCCCGGTGTGTGGCCACCAGGTTCAGGCCACCCAATTCGCTCACCCGCGCCATCACCTCCCGGGCGCCGTCCATCACGGGCGCAGGCCGCCGACGCCACCGCTCCTTCAAATCGGCGTACGCCGCCTCCAGCATCTCCGGTTCCAGGCGCCGCTCGGCGCTGAGCGTGGCGATCGCATGGGCAATGGAGTGACGGGTCAGGCTGGTGACGTGACGCAGGTGCTCGGGCTCCGCGTCCCCGAAGGCCGCCTCGCACAGGACCCGGTCGACTTCCGGGTAGGTGTCCACCAGTGTGCCGCCCATGTCCCAGATAATGTGACGCATGCAGTCATTGTCCCCGCAATCGGCCGACGCGGCAGCCGATTCGCGTCTCGCATCCGTCAGCTCCGATCACGCCATCCCCTGGGCCATGCAGATCGCCGTCCACTACGACAAGGTGCACCCGCCCCGCCGCATCGACGTCGCCGAGGCGGCGGCCCGCGCCGTAGTCGCCCTGCTGGCCGCCCCCGAGGCGGCGCCGGGCGGCCCCTGGCACGACGCCGTCGAGTACTGGCGCGACGGGCGCATCCGCAAGCTGGTGCGCCGCGCTCGTGGCTTACGGTGGGAGGAGATCCAAGAACTACCCGGGGTGACGGTCGCTCAGGAAGGGCCGGAGGGCTGGGGCGTGGCCGAGGCGCGTGCGATAGTCCCCGGCCCGGTGCGCCCGCTGCCGACGCCGCTGGCCAAGACCCAGGTGGAGGGCACGCACTTCCCGCACGGGGACCAGCTGCCCCCGCCGCCCGCGGCGATCACCGCTGCCGTTGCCAAGGACCCCGACGCCGCCCGGGGGATCGCCCTGTCCAGCGAGTCGGCCTCCCGGCAGGCGCTGGTGACTGTGGAGGTCACCCCGCTGGAGGAGATGACCAGCGGGAAGCTGTGCGCGCAGGTCGCGCACGCCGCCCAGTTGGCCTGGCAGAGCCCACAACTGCCCGCCGACCTGCGCGAGCGCTGGGCCGCGCAGGGGTACCGGGTGCGCGTCGTCTTCCCGACGGAGTCCTCCTGGGGCTCCCGGCCGCGCCCGGTGTCGGTGGTTGACGCCGGCTACACCGAGCTTGACGGGCCCGCGGAGACCACGCGCGCCTTCTGGTGAGAGGACCCCGGGGCGCCCTCGCTGCCGATGACGGTGAGGCAGGGGTCAGGCGGCGTCGGCGGTAGGCTCAGGGGTGCCGCGGAATACCCACAGGCGCATCAGCGCGTACAGGTAGATTCCCTCGCAGCAGGCGGAGGCGAACCGCGCCAGCTCGGCGTTGACACCCACCAGGTGCAGCAGGCTGGACAGTCCCAGAATGAAGATGACGTACTGGGAAACCAGGCCGACTGCGTACCGCGATCCCTGGGACGTCAGTGAGCCGTGGGACTGGAAGTTCAGCCACCGGTTCAGCAGTAGCGAGTACACGCCGGCGATTGCGTAGCCGACGGTGACTGCCAGCGGGTAGAACCAGTGCATCCGCTCGTAGAACAGCCACAGGAAAGCGATGTCAATGATGAAGCCGGAGCCGTTGATCAGCGCGTAGCCGATGAAGGTCACCGGGACGCGACGGCGCACGATGCCCGGAAGTAGTCGGTGAATGCGGCCAAGCAGGTTCATGAAGACGCGTGGGGCGCGTCGTGCGGGGTCATCCAGCCGGGCGTTCAGGCGCCGGTGCGCGGTGGTGGCGGCCGTGATGCTGCTCGGTGTCCGGGCGGCAGCGGAGGAGGCGTACGGTCCTTGCATTTGCCTGGACGTCGAGATGCTCGTCATGGTCTTCCTCTCGTGCGCCTTGTCAGTTGCGCCAACAGCACTGAGTTTTGTGCGTCCGGGCGCGGCTCGCAAGCCCGTATGAATGAAATCTGGTTTCCGAAAGTATGAGACTGCCGACTGGCCTGTCCTCCTCAAGAACGATGCGGGTCCGTCAATGCGGAGATGACCTCCTGGCGCAGCAGGGCGCCGCCGGCGTCCGCCGGGTGATGCACGGTGCGGATACCAATCGCTGCGGCTGCGCTCACATTGGCGGCGTTGTCATCAACGAACAGTGCCTCATCCGGATCTGCCCCCACCAGGTCCAGTACGGCACGGAAGTAGTCCGGGCTGGGCTTGGCTACCCCGAGTGTGCACGAGTAGGCGTCCACGTCGCACAGGCCGTCATAGCCGAGGGCGGCGCGCATCCAGGCGCGGCGCTCGTGCTGCTGATTGGTGGCCAGCACCGTGGTGTACCCGGCGGCCTTGAGATCGCGCACGGTCTGCCAGGCGAGCGGGTCCGGTGTGGCCTGCCACCATAGTTCCAGAAGCTGCTCCGCGCCGGTGGTGAGCTCCAGCTCGTCGACCAGCCGCTCCAGCAGGGTGCGCAGGCTCTCGCGTCCCTCCAGTGCGGCGGCCTCCTCGGCGAGGAGACGACGGCAGAACTCCGCCCCGCCGCCGGCGGTCAGCGCCTGGTCCCACGGAGTGCCGATGAACTGCAGCACGCCGTCGGCGTCCAGTAGAACGGCCCGCACCGCACTGGTGCCGAGGGCGGGGATGGCGGGCGGGGCGGGGGAGTGCGACGTCATGAGGTGATCGTGGCGTAAGGCGCGCAGTTTCGCCAGTGAGTCCCGGAAAGAGGATGACGAGTACCGCAGCGCGGAGCGCGGCCGCGGACATGATTGGCCAGGGGGCCATACTTGGGCCCATGGCAGATCCCGCAACCCTTACCGCACCCGCCCTGCGTGGCGATGATGCCTACGCCGAGTCCATCATCGACTTCGTCGTCGCCTCGCCCACCAGCTACCACGCAGCCGCGGAGGTCGCGCGCCGACTGGATGCGGTAGGCCTGACGGCAGTGGATGAGCGCGCGCCCTGGGGCGCCGACCTGCCCCGGCGCGGCTACACCATCCGTGACGGCGCGGTGATCGCCTGGCTGCTGCCCGGGCGCACGGGGGCAGATGCGGGCTGGCGGATCGTCGGCGCCCACACCGACTCGCCGGCGCTGCGGCTCAAGCCCCGTGCCGCCATGGTGCGAGAGGGCGTGCAGCTACTGAACGTGGAGGTATACGGGGGGCCGCTGCTGAACTCATTCCTGGACCGGGAGCTGGGACTGGCCGGTCGCCTGGTCACGCATGAGGGCACCGCACATCTGGTGCGCACCGGTCCGATCGCCCGTGTAGCCCAGGTGGCGCCACACCTGGACCGCTCCGTGAACGACTCCCTGCACCTGGACAAGCAGGCCCACCTACTTCCCCTGTGGACCCTGGCCGGCCCGGCGGACGCCCCCGTGGCTGGCGCAGCAGAGGGCGCCGGCCCAGCCCGCGCCGCGACCGCCCCGCCGCGCCCTGACGCGCCAGAGCTCTACCTGTGCGACCTGGCGGGCATCGACCCCGCCGACCTCGCCTTCGCCGACATCCTCACCTACCCCACCGAGCCTCCGGCCCGGTTCGGGCTTCACGGCGAGTTCCTCGCCTCCGCCCGCCTGGACAACCTCTCCTCGGTGCACGCCGCACTCGCCGCCCTTGAGGGCCTGGCGCGCGCCGACGCCGATCTCCCCAACCCGGTCGTATTCGTGGCCAACGACCATGAGGAGGTTGGCAGCGGGACCCGCGCCGGCGCCGCCGGCCCCTTCCTGCAGACCGTCCTGGAGCGCCTGGCACGTGTGCTGGGAGTGTCCGACGAGGCCTACGCTGCCCTGCTGGCCCGCTCGCTGTGCGTCTCAGCCGACGCGGGCCACGCCACCCACCCGAACCATCCCCAGCTGCACGACCCCGCCGTACGCCCCGTCCTCGGCGGTGGGCCGTTGCTGAAGATCAACGCCCAGCAGCGCTACGCGACCGACGCCGCTGCCGTGGCCGCGTGGGCGCGTGCCTGCCGCGCGGCCGCCGTGCCCAGCCAGGACTTCGTGTCCAACAACGCCGTGCCCTGCGGCACCACGATCGGCCCCATCACCGCCACCCGCTTGGGCATTCCCACGGTCGACGTCGGCCAGCCGCTGCTGTCCATGCACTCCCAGCGGGAGATGTGCGCCCTGAGCGACGGCCTTAACCTAGCCCGCGCGATGCGCTCCTACTGGCTGGGAGCCTGAGAACGCAGAGCGGCCGACGCGCGCAGTCCCTCGGTCCGCCGTGCTGCGGCAGCCGCCCAGGCCCCGGCCGAGTACGGCGGGTGCCGGGCGGCCGCCAAGCGCGAGTGCCCGGCAACGCAACCGCCAGCACCAGCCGCGCAGGGTCCCAGCCGGTTTCAGCGCCAGGCGCCGCGCCAGTACTGGACCGGTAGATGAACGGCCTGCCAGTCGTTCACGCCGAGCTCGTGGCTCCAGCGCACCGGCAGGTAGGGGTCACGCAGCGCCGGCCGTCCCGCGGCGACGGCGTCGGCCAGGCCTGCCACCAGGATCTGCTCGGCCTGCAGGCCGGAGTCGATGATGCCCACGGTAACCACCTGCGGTTGCCCGCCACCCGGCGTCGTCATGCCGGCCACGGCCTGCTTGACCTGGGCGGCGTAGGGGACCTGATAGCCGGGCCCCACCGGCACCTTCGTAGGCACGTTCCCGCCGGTGGACACGTGCAGCACGTCAACGCCCGCCTGCACCAGCTGCTGAGCCAGCTCAGCGGTCTGCTCGCCGGTAACCCCGCCCTCGGCCCAGTCGGTCGCGGACAGGCGGATGTCAAGGACCTTGTCGTCCCCAATGGCCTCGCGCACCGCCCGGACCACCTCCAGTGCGAAACGCCTGCGCCCCTCGTCCGAGCCGCCGTAGGCATCGGTGCGCGTGTTGGACAGCGGAGAGAGGAACTGGTGAATCAAGTAGCCATGGGCGCCGTGCAGCTCGATCACGTCGTACCCGGCGGCCACCGCGCGGCGGGCGGCCGCGGCGAAGGCCTGCACCGTATCGGCGATCTCATCCGTGGTCAGGGCGCGCGGCGCGGCGTGCGCCGGATAGGGCGTGGTGGTGGGCGCCACCAGGTCCCAGCCGGGCAGCGTGCCCGAGCGGGCGCCGTCCACGTCGGGCCGCCACGGCGGCGTGCCCGCCTTGCGTCCCCCGTGGCCGAGTTGCACACCCGCCAGTGCGCCGCCGATGTGGATGGCCTTGACGAGGTACTCGTGCCCCGCGATCTGGGCGTCATCCCACAGGCCCAGGTCATTGGGGGACAGGCGCCCCTCCGGGGTGACGGCGCTGGCCTCCACGATGATCGTGCCGAAGCCGCCCTGGGCGCGTGTGCCGTAGTGCAGGGCGTGCCAGTTGCCCGGAATGCCGTCCTCATTGACGACCGAGTACATGCACATGGGAGGAAGCCACAGGCGGTTGCGGGCGGTGAGCCCGCGCAGGGAAAGGGGCTGAAGCAGCATTGGATTCGCCATGGCTTCACGCTACGCGACTCGAGCGCCGCGGGCTAGGGGTGGCGGGCCTCCGGCCGGATGCTCGCCCTCCGGCTGAAAGTGTTGCGGTGGGGATCACGTCCGCCTAGCTCGAGCGGACTCGATAGCCTTTACCCATCATGACCACTGCGACTCCCGCTCCAGCCCGTCCTGTTCCCTACGGCGATCCGGCCCACGCGCCCGCCCCGATCACCCGGCGCGTTGAGGACGTCGCCCTCGTATTCGAGGGGGGTGGCATGCGCGGCACCTACACCGCGGCGCTCGTGCAGGTGCTGCTGGAGGAGGGACTGTTCTTCCCCTGGGTCGGTGGCATCTCCGCGGGGTCAACGAACACGGTCAACATGGTCTCCCGCGACCTGTGGCGCACTCGTGAGGCCTTCGTCGGACTGACCACTGACCCGGAGGCCGGCGGCTGGGGCAGCTTCGCGCGCGGGCGCGGGTACTTCAACTCCGAGCACATCTACCAGCACACCTCTTTGCCGGATGAGCGCTTCCCCTTCGACTGGGACACCTTCAAGGCCTCCGAGGCGACCGTGCGCATCGGCTCCTTCCGTTGCGACACCGGCGAGGAGGTCTACTGGGGCCTGGAGGACATGGACGCCATGGAAGACCTGCTGGTGCGCTGCCAGGCCTCCTCGTCCATGCCGGTGCTAATGCCCACCGTTCACATCAATAAGGTGCCCTACCTCGACGGCGCGCTCGGGCCGACCGGTGGTTTCGCCACCGACGCGGCGGTGGCAGACGGCTACGAGCGCATGCTTGTGGTCTCCACGCGCCCGGCCGGCTACCGCAAGCCCGCTGAGAAGCGTGCGGCCGCTTATCGGCGCATGTTCTACAAGCAGCCGGCGGTCGCCGAGGCCATCATCAACCGGCCCACCGGCTACAACCGCACCCTGGAGGAGCTGGAGCAGGGGCGGCGTGAAGGCCGCGTCTACCTGTTCCAGCCGGATCGCATGCCGATTGAAAACGGTGAGCTGCGCTATGACCGCGTGGTGAGTGCCTACGAGCTCGGCCTGGCGCAGGCCCGGCGGGAGCTGCCCGAGATCCTGGACTTCCTGGGCCTGTAGCCGGGTTACCGGTCGGGTGGTCATTAGCCTGCGGCCCGAACTGCGGGCCGGTTAGTGCCGCGAGTCGGCTGCCTGCAGGGCGCCTGCAGTGTGAACGGACGTAATGCAGGTTACGAGGCTGTGGCGATGTCAACGTTCGGTTTCGCTAGCCCTGGCAGTGGCTGCCGTGTTGAGTTGTGTCCTGCGCCGCCCGGACCCGGGCGGGCTATGGCCTGAAGGGAACAACTCCATGACCAACAAGCCCAAGATCGGGATCGTCCTCGGATCGGTGCGGGAGGTCCGCCTAGGCGAGCAGATCGCCGAGTGGGTGCTTGAGCACGCGCGTGCTCGTGGCGACGCCCACTACTCCATCATCGACGTCAAGTCCTTTGACCTGCCCCTGTTCACCTCTCCGATCCCGCCTGCGGCGGCGAACAAGCAGTATGACGACCCGCGGGTGCAGGCCTGGTCCGAGGCCATCGACTCCCAGGACGGCTTCGTGTTCGTCACCTCCGAGTACGATCACGGCATCCCCGGCGCCTTCAAGAACGCCACCGACCACCTCTTCTCCGAGTTCGCGAACAAGACAGTCGGCTTTGTCGGCTACTCCGGTGACGGCGCGATCCGTGCCGTCGAGCAGTGGCGCACGGTCCTGGGCGGCTGGAGCATGCACACAGTCTTCCCGGCCGTGCAGCTGATGCTGTACATGGACGCCTCGGCTGACATGAGCACCTTCACCCCCGCGGACCTGCGGGACGGTGAGCTGGCGGCCACCCTCGACGCAGTCGTCGCCTCCATCAACTCGCGCAAGGCCTGAGCG
>NZ_PIZD01000025.1:20110-61854 GCF_010365615.1 Actinomyces sp. 565 | reverse complement strand
GGCGGGGCGCGGACACAGTCCGCGCCCCGCCGGCATCGTCTCGGGCGCGCGATCTGGGTGCGTGCCTCAGCGCGCGGTGAAGCCGAAGGACGTGATTGCCGGGGCGGGCCGCCCGGAGTCGAGCGCCGTCGCCAGGAGCCGCAGCGCTGCGAACTCATGCGGGGGTATCGGATCGGGCAGGGAGTCCAGCGCGAACCACTCCAGGCCTCCGCATTTAGCAGGCTCCTGGATGGTGGGGACGCCGTACCAGTGGGTGAGGGTGAAGAAGAAGTCAACGCGCTGCTCCAGTGCCGGCCCGCCGACCGCATTCGAGCGGTGCATGGCGGTCAGCGGCAGCAGCTCACCCGGGGCGATGACGACGCCCATCTCCTCGGCGCCTTCCCGTACGGCAGCCGCGGTCACCGACTCGCCCGGCTCGACGTGTCCCGCGATCCCGGCAGCCCAGTGCCCGTCCATGAACCCGGTGTTGCGGCGCAGCTGTAGCAGGACCTCGGTGTCTGCGGCCGGACCGGGGCAGGGACCGCCGTGGGGGCGATGCTCCCGGCTCACGCGGGTGGGACGTCCATCTAGCGCGGATGCGACGGTGTGCTCGCGCTGGCGTAGCAGCAGCACGTAGGCGGCTGGTACCAGGGCGAAGGGAGCGGGGTCAGGACCGGAAGGACGGGGGAGTGCGGGCATGGGCGCACGCTAATGCATCGCCTGCGGTGCGGCATTCACGCCGGAGCCCTACGGGGGACACAGGCGGCGCACAAGGGGGACGGCCACAGTGGTCGGTGACCAGTAACCCGGCGCTGCGGCGACGGCCGACTCGCGCGCCGTCCGGGCAACGCCGCACCTAAAGGAGACCCCCATGCGCTTTGGCGCTACTACCGAATACCGTACCGACCGCGAACCCGGCGACGGCAGCCGCCTCCACGCGCGGCGCCGTTCCATGCTGCTGGGCGGACTCGGCCTGGCCGCGGCCGGCGCACTGGCCGCCTGCGGCTCCTCCAGCACCTCCACGTCCACCGCCTCGCCCGCTACCGGGGGCGCCACCGCCGCGGCGGACGCCGCCACCGCCGACGAGACGCCCGCTACCGGCCCGGAGTACCACGAGGCATCGGAGTCGAACACGGTCCTGTCCGCAGGCTCCTGGACCGGCACCATCGGTGACAAGGAGATCAGCCTGAGCGGTGCCTACCTGGTGGATGGCATCGAGGCGACTATTGACGGCGGTACCTTCGAGTCCACCAGCGCCGACGAGGCTGTTTTCCTGGTGGTGAATGGAGGCAGCCTCACTGTGGCCAATGCCCGCATCAACAAGTCCGGCGACGCCTCCACCGATGGCGAGCACGGGGTGGATGACTCCTACAGCTTCTACGGGCTCAACTCCGCCGTGGTGGTGGTTGGCGCGGGCAGCAGCGCCAGCATCGGCCAGACCGCCATGACTACCGATGCCTCCGGCGCCAACGGGGTAGTCGCCACCGGCGGCGCCACCGCCGAGGTCACCGCCAGCGCCATCGCCACTACCGGCGAGTCCTCCCGTGGCCTGCACGCCACCTACGCCGGAGCGATCACCGGCGCCGACCTCACCATCACCACCGAGGGCGCCCACTGCGCGGCTGTCGCCACGGACCGCGGTTCGGGCACCGTGACGGTAGACGGAACCAACAACTTCACCACCGCCGGCGACGGCTCACCCTGCATCTACTCCACCGGCGAGATCACCGTCTCCGGCCTGACCGGCACCGCAGGTCAGGGGCAGGCGATCGTGGTTGAGGGCAAGAACCGCGCCACCGTCTCCGACTCGACCCTCACCACCGACTCGGAGACCGCCGGCGTCATGCTGTACCAGTCCATGTCCGGGGACGCAGCCGACTCCGATGCCGCCACCGAGGCCTCCGCGCTCGCGCTTACGAATGTGTCCCTGACCTGCAGCCGGGACGTACCGATCCTCTACGTCACCAACACCACCGCTGAGGCCACGCTCACCGGCTGCACCCTGGAGACCTCCGGCGGCCTGGCCATGGCCGATGAGGACCGCTGGGGCAACTCCGGCTCCAACGGTGGCAATCTGGCGCTGACTCTGGACGCCACCAGCTTCGGCGGCGCCATCAGCGCCGGCAGCAGTTCGTCTATCACTGTCAGCACGACCAACGGTGGTTCTGCTACCGGCACGACCTCCGGTGACGTCACCGTCGCCTGACGCCGCGGCTCGCAGGGCCTCTTGCGGCGTGCTTGGCGCGCCTGAGGCCGACACCTGTCATGGAATGCACCTCTTTCTGCGTCTGCTTCCCGAGGGGTATCCCCGCTCACCGCAGAATCATGCGATTCGATGCGGTGTGCCAGGGGCTGTTGCGGTTGAAAGTGGTGCATTCCGTGACAGGCGTACCTTGCCTAGCGGCCGCGGTGTGCCGCGGACACCGGCGTGGGCGTGTAAGCGGCGGTTACACGGGCGAGTAGGGGAAGGCCCTTGCCGTGTAGCTGGCATTCTGTTTGGCGTTGACGCGCTGACCGAGCTGCGGCACGGCCTTTGGCGGGTGAGCTAGCCAGTAGTAGGGAATTGGAGGAATTCCACAAGTTGCGCTCGCGGATACGGGCGGCAAACGGCGGTGTGTCATGGGCGCAGATGACCCTACGGTGGTGACATGAGCACAAACATGCGCCCTGCTGCCAGCCTCGAGGCCACCCCTGCCACCGCCGTACCCCTGATCCGCCGCGTGGCCCGCGAGGCCGCGCTCATCGTCGGTGGCGCCGCCGCCATCGCCCTGATCGGTCAGGTCGCCCTGCCGCTGCCCTTCACTCCAGTGCCGGTCACTCTCGGCACCCTTGCCGCCCTTGGCGTGGGCGGAGTCCTCGGTTCTCGCCGCGGCCTGGCCGCCGTGGCCCTGTTCGCTGCCGCAGCCGCCTTCGGCGCACCGGTGCTCGCTGGCTGGAACGGCGGCGTCACCGCCTCCTTCGGCTATGTGCTGGGGTATGGGCTGGCGGCGCTGCTGGCCGGCAGAGCTGGGGCCGTGCTTGTTGACCGTGGTGCAGGCGCTGCGGCCCTGCGCGCGATGGCGTTGCGGGTTGGCCTGATGCTCGCAGCCTCTGCGCTCGTGTACGTTCCCGGGCTCGTCTGGCTCCACGCCGCCACGGGAGCTTCCTGGGGCGTCACCGTTTCCCTGGGTCTCATGCCGTTTATCGTCGGCGACCTGCTGAAGTCCCTGGTTGCCGCACTGCTGCCCCGCCCGGCTGCCCTGCGCTGACTGGTGCTTCTCCCGGATCCTGAGAATGTCTGCTCGCCCGGAGGTGAGTGGCGATAGGACTACAGCGTGAACAGTCCAGCTGACTCCCCAAACACTTCTCAGCCTGTAGACCCGCGCCCGGCGGGGGCGGGACGCAGCGACGAGGACCGCTCGGCCTATATTGCCGTGACCGTCTTCCCGCTGCTGATCCTGCTGGCCTTTGCCGCCGCGATGCTCGCCCCCGAGGCGCTCAGTCCGCTGGCGGCGGGCACCAACTACGCCCTGGGCATCATTATGTTCGGCATGGGCCTGACCCTGACGGTCCCCGACTTCGCCCTGGTGGTGCGTCGGCCCCTGCCGGTTCTGGTGGGAGTGGCCGCCCAGTTCGTGGTCATGCCCATCATCGCCTGGACGCTGACCCGCATCTTCCAGCTGGACCCGGCCCTGGCCGCCGGCGTCATCCTGGTCGGCTGCGCGCCCGGCGGCACCTCCTCCAACGTCATCTCCTACCTCTCGCGCGGTGATGTGGCGCTCTCGGTGACCATGACGTCCATCTCCACCCTGCTGGCCCCGCTGATGACGCCGCTGCTGACCCAGTGGCTCGCCGGGCAGTACATGCCCGTCGACGCCGGCTCCATGGCGCTGTCGATCGTGAAGATCGTGCTGGTGCCGGTCATCGGCGGCCTGGTGATACGCGCTCTCCTGGGGCGGTATGTGGAGCGGCTGCTGCCGGTCATGCCCTGGATCTCGGTCCTCGGCATTTGCTACGTGGTGATCGCGGTCGTCTCCGGCTCGGCCGACAAGATCGCCTCCGTCGGCGTGCTGGTGGCGCTGGTGGTTGTCCTGCACAACTGCCTCGGCTACCTGCTGGGTTACGGGATCGGCTGGATCACCAGCCGCAATGAGAAGGCCTCACGCACCACCGCCATTGAGGTAGGCATGCAGAACTCCGGCCTGGCCGCGGGCCTCGCCGCCCAGTACTTCAGCCCGGAGGCGGCCCTACCCGGTGCGGTCTTCTCCGTCTGGCACAACCTCTCCGGCGCCGTGGTAGCCGCCCTGTTCCGCCGCCGGGACGCCCGCGCCGCCGGCTGAGGCATTGCGCGACGACGGCGGGCACCCACCTGCGCGGTGGGGTACCGCACTCGGGCCGAGCGAAGGTGGTGGGTTCTCGCGGATTCTCTGAAGCGAGCGGCGGGTTCGCGCGTGAGTAGCCCAGATCTGGGACCTGCTTCCGACCCGGTGGCGGGAATGTGGTATAGGTTACTTGCGCGGCCGGAAGTGGCCGGTTCTGCGCCGTCCATCGTTGGACATAACCCCCGGCTTTGACGTCCGGGGTGTCAGGCGCGTTTCGAAATGCGGGTATCGTGAGACGGTCCGTTCGGTCCCAAGGTCGCCCGCGGGTGGCTGTGTCTGGGCGGCACTGTCCGTAGCCGCACCGGAATCGGCTCCCACGCGGAGTCCGGGCCTCCGGCGGCCCGCCAAAGAGAAGACCGCATGTTTCCGTACCTAATGCGCAGGCTTGCGAACTACGCGATCCTGTTGTTCATAGCGACGTCACTGGCGTACTTGTTGGCATCGGCGTCCTTGGACCCCGCCAACAACTGGAACCGCGAGGACCCGTCGCTGAACTGGGATGCGATCAACGCTGCTCTCGTCCAGTACAACATCAGCTCGGACATGCCCGTGTGGGGCCGATACGTCACCTGGCTCCGTGAGGTGGTCACTTCCTGGGACTGGGGCGTCACCCCAAAGGGTGAATCGATCAACGCGTTGCTGGGAACGAAGATCGCCGTGTCGGTACGGTTGGTGTTCCTGGGCGCCATGATCGGCATGGTCGGTGGCGTGGCCCTGGGCGCCTGGACGGCGACCCGCCAGTACAAGTTCTCAGACCGGGCGATCTCCCTGCTCGCGATGATCGTGATCTCCACGCCGGCGATGGTGCTGGCGATTCTCCTGCAAGTGCTCGCCGTCCACATCAACCGGACCACCGGCTACCAGATCTTCGAGTTCACCGGTGAGGGCGAGGGTTTCCTGGGGCGGGCCCAGCACCTGCTGCTGCCGACGCTCTCAATGTCGCTGGGGTCAATCGCCTCTTACTCGCGTTACCAGCGCAACCTCATGCTCGATACGCTCGGCGCTGACTATGTGCGCACCGCCCGCGCCAAGGGGCTGCGCAAGCATCAGGCCGCCACTCGCCACGCCCTGCGCACCGCTCTGATCCCCATGGCCACCTACTTCGCCTTCGCCTTGGCCGGCCTGTTCACAGGTGCGGCGATCACCGAGCGCGTCTACGGCTGGCACGGCATGGGTGAGTACTCAATCAACTCGATCTCGAGCTACGACATCAACGGGGTGACCGCCGTGGTCGCGTTCTCAGGCCTGTGCACATTGGCCGGTGCGTTGCTGTCCGATGTCTTTGTCGCGATCGTTGACCCACGGGTGAGAGTGAGCTGACCGACATGCATGGCTCGACTAACGAACCAGACGGCGCCGTACAGCCCGATACGGAATCGACCGCCAACTTGAGTGGCACAGGGCAGTCCGCCATGGACCAGCCGGGACAGGCACCGGTAACCGTCGCGGACGGCGGCAACCTTCTGGACAACAACCCCAAGGAATCTAGGCGGCTTACCCGCGGGCGCATCATTCTGCGCCGCTTCCTGCGCAACAAGACCGCCGTATTCGGAGCTGTTGGCATCCTGGCCCTCGCACTGATGGCGATCTTCGGCAACCGTGTTGGTCAGTGGTCCTACACGGACGTCGACTCGAAGGCATTCCTGCAACCGCCCAGCGCCGACCACTGGTTCGGCACCACCCAGGGCGGACGCGACGTCTTCGCCATGGTGGTGGAGGGCACCCGCAAGTCGATGATGATCGGAGTGTTCGTGGCCCTCCTGCAGACCAGTATCGCCGCGATCATCGGTTCCTCCGCCGCCTATTTCGGCGGCTGGTGGGAGAAGGTCGCCCTGTGGGCCACCGACCTGCTGCTGGTGGTGCCGTCGTTCCTGATCATCGCGATCCTGTCCCAGAAGGCGGGGGCTGCCAAGGGATCGACCGCCCTTTTGATTGTGCTGCTGGGCGGATTCGGCTGGATGCTCACGGCACGCGTGGTGCGCTCGCTGACCCTCAGCGTCAAGAACCTCGACTACGTCAATGCGGCACGATTCATGAACGTACCCAGCCCCGTCATCATCGTCCGCCACATCATCCCCAACATCGCCTCACTACTGATCGTCGATGCCACGCTCAACGTCGCCTACGCGGTGCTCAGCGAGACGACGCTGTCCTACTTCGGTTTCGGTGTGCAGGCGCCGAACACCTCCCTGGGCACATTGATCGCGGAGGGACAGCGCTCCGCAACCACCTACCCCTGGATCTTCTTGGCGCCCGCCGCGGTGTTGGTGTTCATGCTCGTATGCGTCAACTTCATGGGAGATGGGCTGCGTGACGCCATCGACCCCTCGTCCAAATCCGGAGGCAAGGCATGAGAGCGACACGGCGCAACCGGGATACGGCCGCCAAGGCACAGGACTTGCCGGATCGGGAGGCTGATGCCCCGCTGCTGGAAATTGCAGATCTGCACGTCTCCTTCCCCTCCGAGAACGGCCGGGTCCACGCGGTGCGCGGCATCGACCTGACAGTTAGGCGCGGGGAGGTGCTCGCCCTCGTGGGTGAATCGGGCTCCGGCAAGTCGGTTACGTCCACGGCTGTCATGGGACTGCTTGACGAGACCGCGGATATTTCCGGGTCGGTGCGTCTGTACGGCACCGAGCTGCTCGGGCGCAGCGACGAGTACATGTCCAAGATCAGGGGCACCCAGGTCTCTATGGTTTTCCAGGACCCGCTGTCCGCCCTCACGCCCGTGTACACGGTTGGGGATCAGATCGTCGAGGCGCTGAAGGTCCACAACCCGGACATGCCCGACGCCGATGCCAACAAGCGGGCGGTCGAGCTGCTGGATCTGGTGGGCATCCCCAATCCGGAGGTGCGTTTTAAGGCCTATCCGCACGAGTTCTCCGGAGGCATGAGGCAGCGCGCCGTGATCGCCATCGCGATCGCCAACAACCCCGATCTGATCATCGCCGATGAGCCAACCACGGCGCTGGACGTGACCATTCAGGCGCAGATCCTCGATGTTCTGCGCACGGCGCAGAAGGAGACCGGCGCCGGCGTCATCATGATTACTCACGACCTGGGGGTCGTGGCCGGCATGGCCGACCGGGTCGCCGTCATGTACGCGGGGCGGGTTGTCGAGACCGGTAACGTCGACGACATCTTCTACCGCTCGCGCATGCCCTACACGATCGGGCTGCTCGGGTCGCTTCCCCGCCTCGACGCCAAGAAGGACTCCGCCCTGGCAACCCTTGAAGGCGCGCCGCCCTCGCTGCTGGAGGCGCCCACCGGCTGTCCATTTGCGCCGCGGTGCCCCATGGCGGTCGCGGAGTGCCTGGACGGCGAACCCGATCTGGTCCCGGTCCGCGACGACGCCTTGCCATCTGACTCCACTGCCGCTGAGCAGCAAAAGTCCGCCTGCCGTCGCTTCCCGGAGATCGAGAAGAACAACCTCGACTACACGGACATCTTCCCGGTCCCCTCCCTCAAGACCGCCGATGTCATGAACCTGCCCCACTCACAGCGCCCCGAGGTGCTGCGGGTAGGCGGCCTGGTGAAGGAATTCCCGCTGATGAAGGGTGCGGTGTTCAAGCGGCGCGTCGGCACCGTGCACGCGGTGGACGGCATCTCCTTCGATGTGCGCCAGGGCGAGACGCTGGCAATTGTTGGCGAGTCGGGCTGTGGCAAGACCACCACGCTTATGGAGGTGCTCAATCTGCAGGCGCCGCAGGACGGCAAAATCGTTGTCTTGGGCAGGGATACTGCTGCGATCAGCCGCGCTGAACGCAAGCAGATCCGCCGCGATTTGCAGGTCGTCTTCCAGGACCCCATGGCGTCCCTGGACCCGCGTCTGCCCATCTACGACATCATCGCGGAGCCACTGCGCGCCAATGGCTGGAGCAAGCAGCAGGTCGGTCCGCGCGTCGAGGAGCTCATGAAACTGGTGGGGCTCGAACCGAGCCACGCCAACCGCTATCCCCGCAACTTCTCCGGCGGGCAGCGCCAGCGCATAGGCATCGCCCGGGCTCTGGCCCTGGAGCCGAAGCTGCTCGTACTGGACGAGCCGGTCTCTGCTCTGGACGTGTCCATTCAGGCCGGCGTCATCAACCTGCTCGACGAGTTGCGTGCGACCCTGGGGCTCAGCTACCTGTTCGTGGCCCACGACCTGTCCGTGGTGCGGCACATAGCCGATCGCGTGGCCGTCATGTACCTGGGCAAGATCGTCGAGATCGGTGACGTCGATGCGGTGTTCTCCGCGCCGGCTCACCCGTATACGCAGGCACTGCTCTCGGCCATTCCGATTCCGGATCCGGCGAAGGAGCGCACGCGCAGCCGCATCATCCTGGAGGGCGATCTGCCGTCCCCGGCCAGTCCCCCCTCGGGCTGCCGCTTCCGCACTCGCTGCCCCAAGTTCGCGAACGAGCTGAATGAGGAGCAGAGAAAGGCCTGCCTGGAACGAATGCCGGACTTCACCGGCGAGGGTGAGGACCACGAGGTCGCCTGCTACTACCCAGAGCGTACCGCTGTGTTCTGACGTCATCAGCGAGTACCTAGCCCGGAGCAAGGTAGTAGTGACCAAGAACTACGAAACTGCAGGTCACACGATGTCGCAAGCAGGATG
Organism: Actinomyces sp. 565; assembly: GCF_010365615.1. Classification (NCBI taxonomy): domain Bacteria; kingdom Bacillati; phylum Actinomycetota; class Actinomycetes; order Actinomycetales; family Actinomycetaceae; genus Actinomyces; species Actinomyces sp. 565. The sequence goes on along the minus strand of NZ_PIZD01000025.1, from coordinate 52,914 downwards.
CGACTGCTGCAGATGAACGTATGATGTACACCATGCCCACGGCTTGACTGCGGCGGCAGCGTAGCGCCGCCCTGTCCAACCATCCGGATCCATCTCGAATCGGAGCTTTGATATGAACATCAACCGCCGCTTGTTCCTTGCCGGCTCGGCCTCCGCGGCAGTCATGGCCGCCCTGGCCGCCTGCGCCAAGAACACCGAGTCCAACTCGAACTCATCTGCCGATGCAAACGCCGAGATCGACTTCGACCAGGCGATGAATCGCCAAGAGCGCTCCTCCCTGCAACAGGGTGGCACCCTCAACTTCGCCATTTCCAACACCATTGCCAATTGGAACTATCATCACGCCAACGGCGTTAACGTCAATCTGCGTAATATTCTGGACTTCGTCTCCCCCTACCTCCTCGACTGGGCGGATGACGGCACCCCGACCGCGAACCCCAACTTCTACACCACCTTCGAGGCTGAGGATGTGGATGGCAAGACCGTCGCCACTGTGGCCCTAAATGAGAATGCCGTCTGGGGCAACGGGCGTCACATGGACTCCGAAGACATTGAGGCCTTCTTCGCTCACGCCGATGACCCCGAGTATCAGTGGGCCTCAACGGATGGTATCGCCGACGTTGAGTCTGTCGACATTATCGACGATCTGACCGCTAAAGTGACCTTCAAGTCGATTTTCCCCGACTGGACCAATCCGCTATCGTCCCTCTTTCCGAAAGAGCTATTCGTGGACGCCAAGACCTTCAACGAGTCGATGGCGGGCGCCGGCGCTTTCAACAACGACTACTTCGCCGGCCCCTTCAAGGTGGACTCCTACAACGAGTCCCAGCAGCTGGTGACCCTGGTCCCCAACGACCTGTGGTGGGGCGAGGCCCCACTGCTGGATAAGGTAACCTTCCGCGTCCTGGACCCTGCAGCCGAAGCGACCTCATTCGCGAACAAGGCGATCGACGTTATCGACTACATCATCTCGGCAGACGTTTACAACCAGGCCGCCGGGCGGGAGGATGCCGAGATCCGTCAGAACTTCGGCCTGCAGTGGCGGCATTTCACCATCAATGCGGCATCCGGTCCACTGGCGGACAAGGCTGTGCGTCAGGCGGTCCTGCGTGCCTGTGATCGAGCCGCTATTGCCTCCTCCGACCTGGCGGGACTGCCGATCGAGGTCGATGACGTGTTGCTTGGTAATCATTTCTTCATGCCGCCTCAGGAGGGCTACCAGGACAACTCGGGTGACTGGTCCTACGACCCCGACGCCGCCAAGCAGCTGTTGGATGACGCCGGCTGGGTAGAGGGGGCTGATGGCGTACGCGAAAAGGACGGTCAGCGCCTTAGCTTCACCTTTACGGTTCCCTCTGGGACTCAGACTACGGAGAATGAGGCCAACCTGCTGCAGAGTCAGCTCAGCGAGGTTGGTATTGAGATGAAGTTGGACCCGGTTGACGCCAATAGCTATTTCCCCGAGTACATCAACGCCAAGAACTATGAGATGACCGCCTTCACCTGGGAGGGTACTCAGTACCCTATGGCCAACATCGGTCAGATATACGGCTCGAGTTCTTTGAGTAACTACACGTCCCAGTCGATCCCGGAGATCGACGACTATGCTGCAAAGATTGCGTCGACTCCGGATCATGATGAGCGTATCCGCATGACCAATGAGTGCGACGTGCTCATCTGGGAGAACGTCATGAATTTCCCCATCTACGAGCGCATGCAGTTCACGGCCGTCCCGAAGAACCTGGCGAACTTCGGGGCCAAGGGCCTGGCCTACTTCCGTTCCGAGAACGTCGGTTACATCTCCGAGTAAGGGAGCCACGGGGCATTGCCCGCGGTCGTGATCCGCTCACTGACAGGTCGTGCTGGCACCCTGCTGACGGGTGCCGGCACGACCTGGGCCGTCATTACGGTTTGGCTCGCCGACGGTACTCGCAACGGGCTGCAGGCCCTGGGCTGCGGCCTGTTCCTGATGCTTGCGGTTTGGTGCTTGTGGTGGGCGCCGCAGCTCACCATCGCGGACGCCGGCATCACTGTGCGTAACGCATGGCGCACGCATACTGTCGGCTGGGATGAGGTGGAATCTTGCCGCACCCGCTGGGGACTGGAGATCATCACCGGATCCGGTCATACGGTCAAGGCCTCCGCCGCGCAGCGTGCAGGTGGGTTGTCGACATCCTTCCGCAGACGCCAGGAGTTGCGGGAGCGCGAACTGCTTGGAAGGGGCGGCCGCACGGGGCGGTACGCCTCCGCGCGCCGGACGGTGCCAGAGGAGTACCTAGCGGAGGGTGATTCCGTGTATCGCACCCGGATGGACGCCGATGCGGCGGGCGATCTCATCGCCGCATACCAAGAGGCCATTCTGGCCCGCAACAGCCGCCCCGAGCGGAAACAGTCCGAGACCAGGCAGATGAGCTCGCGGTGGAACCGCGCCCCCGTGGTGGCAGCGACCATCGCCGCCGTAATACTGCTGACGGGAGTGCTCTGAGCCGCCCCGGTCGCCGCCAGATCACGGGTCAACAGAGGTGAGCGGCCGCACAGGCCGCATGTCGCGCCTGTCATGGCCTGTCCGGCCGCAGTAGCGGTACCCTGCCTGAGTTTGTGCGCCCGCGGGCGCTTACCAAATGGAGGAAAGAGCCCACATGACTGTGCGCCAGGACCTGCGCAACGTCGCCATCGTCGCTCACGTCGACCACGGCAAGACCACCCTAGTCGACGCGATGCTCTGGGAGGCCGGCGCCTTCGGCAACCGCGCCACCGAGGAGAACACGACCGAGCGCGTCATGGACTCCGGTGAGCTGGAGCGCGAGAAGGGCATCACGATCCTCGCCAAGAACACTGCCGTCCACTACGCCGGTCCCGCGGCCATCGATGCGGGTCTTCCCGCCGGTATCACCATCAACGTCATTGACACCCCCGGCCACGCCGACTTCGGCGGCGAGGTCGAGCGCGGGCTGTCCATGGTTGACGGCGTCCTCCTGCTCGTGGACGCCTCCGAGGGCCCCCTGCCTCAGACCCGCTTCGTGCTGCGCAAGGCCCTGGCCGCCTCCCTGCCGGTCATCCTGGTGGTCAACAAGGTGGACCGCCCCGACTCTCGCCTGGACGAGGTCGTGTCCGAGACCACCGACCTGCTGCTCTCGCTCGCCTCCGACCTGGCCGATGAGCACCCGGACATCGACCTGGACGCCGTGCTGGACGTGCCTGTGGTGTACGCGTCCGCCAAGGCCCGCCGCGCGGACACCGTCAAGCCCGCCGACGGCGAGCTGCCCGCATCCAAGAACCTCGAGCCCCTGTTCCGCACCCTTATTGATCGCATCCCCGGCCCCTCCTACGACGAGTCCGCCCCCCTGCAGGCGCACGTGACCAACCTCGACGCCTCCCCGTTCCTGGGGCGGCTCGCGCTGCTGCGCATCCACTCCGGCACCCTGCGCAAGGGCCAGACCGTCGCCTGGGCCCGCCACGACGGCTCCCTCACCTCCGCCCGCGTCTCCGAGCTGCTGGTAACCGAGGGCCTGGAGCGCAAGCCCGCCGAGGAGGCCCACGCCGGTGACATCGTCGCCGTCGCCGGTATTGAGGACATCACCATCGGCGAGTCCCTGGTCGACCCTGAGGACCCGCGGCCCCTGCCACTGATCAAGGTGGACGATCCCGCCATCTCCATGACCATCGGTATCAACACCTCGCCGATGGCCGGCCGCACCAAGGGCGCCAAGGTCACCGCCCGGCAGGTCAAGGACCGCCTGGACCGCGAGCTGGTCGGCAATGTCTCCCTGCGCGTGCTACCTACCACCCGCCCCGACGCCTGGGAGGTGCAGGGCCGCGGTGAGCTGGCGCTGGCGATCCTGGTGGAGCAGATGCGCCGCGAGGGCTTCGAGCTGACCGTAGGCAAGCCGCAGGTGGTTACCAAGATGATCGACGGCAAGCGCCACGAGCCGGTCGAACGCATGACCATCGATGTGCCCGAGGAGCACCTGGGCGCCGTCACCCAGCTCATGGCCGCCCGCAAGGGCCGCATGGAGACCATGGCCAACCACGGCACCGGCTGGATCCGCATGGAGTTCCTGGTGCCCGCCCGCGGCCTGATCGGCTGGCGCACCCAGTTCCTCACGGAGACCCGCGGCACCGGCATTGCCTCGTCCATCTCCGAGGGCTACGAGCCGTGGGCGGGCCAGATCACCGCCCGCACCTCCGGCTCCCTGGTCTCCGACCGCGCCGGCGCCGTCACCGCCTACGCGCTGATCCGCCTGCAGGACCGCGGCACGTTCTTCGTCGAGCCCGGTCAGGAGACCTACGAGGGGCAGGTCGTGGGGGAGAACCCCCGCGATGAGGACATGGACGTCAACGTGGTGCGGGAGAAGCAGCAGACCAACATGCGCTCCTCTACTGCCGACGTCTACGAGGCGCTCACGCCGCCGCGACGCCTCACCCTGGAGGAGGCCCTGGAGTTCGCCTCCGAGGACGAGTGCGTGGAGGTGACTCCGGATGCCGTGCGCATCCGCAAGGTCATCCTCGACTCCCAGGAGCGTTTCAAGGACGCTGCCCGACGCCGTCGCGCCGGTGCCTGAGGTGGAGGGATCTCACTGCTCCACCAGGAGATGCGCCTCATGAGCCAGACCCCGCCCGACGTCGGCGCCCGCGCCTCAGCGGGCCCGCACGCCGACGCTGTCCCCGACTCCGCCGAACCGGTCGCGGCACTCGGCGGGACCGCTGCCCGGGGCACCCGTGCGATCGTGCGTCCACTGCTGGCCGCACTCGGCGCCACCCTGGCGATCGCCTGGCTGGGACTGGCCTGGGCGACCACCCGGACCCTGGCCCCGGGCTCGTCGGTGTCCGGCGTGGACGTCTCCGGCATGACTCGTGCCCAGGCTGTGGCTGCCGTGGATACCGCCATCGGCGCCCAGCTTGAGCAGCCTGTCACGCTCACCGTCGACGAAGCCACCGACACGCTCATCCCCGCCAGCTCCGGCGTGAGCGTGGACGCCGCCGCCAGCGTCGACCGGCTCACCGGCCCCACCCTCAACCCGCTCACGCTGGTAAGGAGGCTGGCGGGCACCGCCGTCGACGCCGTCACCCGGGTCGACTCCGACGCGCTCACCCGCGCCCTCAACGCCCGCCTGGGCACGCTGGCCACCGGCACCGCCGACGCCGTCGTCACCCTGGACGGCACCACCCCCGTGCTCACGCCCGGGTCGGTAGGCACCGGGCTGAACGTGGCGGAGAGCGTGAGCGCCCTGACCGGCGCCTGGCCGCTGGGGGAGACCACCATCGCCCTGGCCGCAGGCACCGCCAACCCTGCCGTCACCGACGCCGAGGCCCAGGAGTTCATCGACACTGTCCTGACCCCGCTGCTGAGTGACGACATCACCGTCACCACCGCCGGCGCCGGCACGGACGCCGCCGGCACCAGCATCCTGGCCCCAGAGGCGCTCGCTGCCCTGACCGACATCGACTCCACCGACGGCGTCCTGACTGCCACTCTCGACGCCGAGGCGCTGCACGCCGCGGTCCTCGCCGACCTGGGCGGGGACATTGAGGCGCCCGCCACCGACGCGACCTGGACCATCGACGGCAACCCCGATACCGCCGTGGACGCCACCCCCGTCTACCACCCCTCAGCCACTGGCACGGGAATCGACCCCAGCACTCTGGCTGAGGCAGTCCTAGCCGCCGGCACCGAGGCCGACGGGGATCGCACCGCCACCGCGACCGTGGTCGTCCTGCAGCCGGAGGTGACCATGCCGGAGGAGGAGTGGGGGATCGTCGAGATCGTCGGCGAGTTCTCCACCCCCTACGTCTCCCAGTACGGGCGCGACCAGAACCTCCAGCGCGGCACCGAGATGATCAACGGCACCCTGGTGCCGCCGGGGGAGACCTTCTCCACCACCGACGCCCTCGGTCCGGTAGACCTCGAGCACGGCTATACCTACGCCGGCGTAGTCACCGATGGGCAGCACACCGACGCCATGGGCGGCGGCCTGTCCCAGGTGGGCACCACCGTGTTCAATGCCGGCTTCGAGGCCGGCATGGACGATGTGGAGCACTGGCCCCACACCTACTGGTTCACCCGCTACCCGGCCGGGCGCGAGGCCACCATCTGGACCGGCGTCAAGGACGTCAAATGGCGCAACTCCACCCCGTACACGGTGCTGGTGCAGGCCTGGGCCGGCGACGGCGAGGTACACGTGCGACTGTGGTCCACCCCCTACTACGAGGTCACCATCACCGAGGGTGAGCACACCAACTACCGGCCCTACGCCACTGTGTACGGCTCCGGGCCGGGATGCGAGCCCTACGGCGGGGGCACGCAGGGATTCGACGTCACCGTTACCCGCACCCGCAGCCACGATGGCGAGAGCCTGCCCGACGACGTCCTGACCACTGCCTACGACTCCGACAACCCCGTGGTGTGTCGCTGAGCTCAGCTGCGGGTGGCCGGCGGACGGGGCCGCGGCGGCACCGAGGACGGCGGGATCGGCGTCGGTGCCCGCAATTCGCACACGGCGCGTGACGCAATACGACTCGGGCGAGTAGAACAATCCGGCGGACTTGCTGACACCTTGCGCGGCTGTTGGGCGCAGCGCCACCGCGGGGAGATACTTGGATACGCAGATGCGCCCGCGGCCCCGCGCGGCACGCCTGGAGACAGAGAGGAAGCAGTCAATGACCTATGTCATCGCTCAGCCCTGCGTGGACGTCAAGGATCGTGCGTGCGTGGACGAGTGTCCGGTCGACTGCATCTACGAGGGTGAGCGCAGCCTGTACATCAACGCCGACGAGTGCGTTGACTGCGGCGCCTGCGAGCCGGTGTGCCCCACCGAGGCGATCTTCTACGAGGACGACGTCCCCGAGGAGTGGGAGGACTACACCCGGGCCAACATCGACTTCTTCTCCCTCAAGGGCCTGGGCTCACCGGGCGGCGCGCAGAACGTCGGCCCGCAGGACTACGACGATCCCATGATCGCCGCCCTGGAGCCCCAGAACGAGGAGTGGAAGGCCGCCAACGGCTACTGAGCCCGCACCCTTCACCGAGACCGGCACCAGTAACACACCGAGACCGGCACTAATGACGTGCCGAGACCGGTAGAACTGGCTCCGCGAGCGGCACTTGTAACCTGTTGCCGAGACGGAGCGTAAGATACGTTTGCAACGTTGCTGGCAGCTCCCTGAACCTTAGTAGGTGACATGTTCGAGGTTCGTCCGACCGTGAGAACACTCAAGGCACTGCCTGCGGAGTCATACAGCGGCCCAATCCCGGATGCGATTCGTCGTTCTCGATGGAAGGACCTCGCCGATGTGGATATCAGCCAACTGCCGCACCCGTTGATCGACGCCGGCAAGAAGGCGCTAGCCCGCGGAACGGACCGGCATATCAAGGCGAGTGCCGCTGCGGGAAGGCCGGTCTTGGAGCTACGTACCCGTGAAGGTGCGGCGTGGCGCGGGGCAATGATCGTCGACGACGATGGGATCGGCTGGATTGTCTATGCGCAACGGCATGATCGGTTCCACTCCGCTGTCGCAGGCCAGCTGGAGGCCGCTCGCGCGCACGACTGGATGCCAAGGCCGGTGGATCGCACTCTTCGAAGACGGGAACAGGCTCGAGCCGAGATTCGTCGGTGGCGCATACAGACGCTAGCGGCAATCATCGGGGCGGTTGGCGCTGCGGTGGTGGCTGATGACCACAGCAGTGAGCTCTTGGTGCAGCGGGAAGAACCCAGACTAGACGCATCCGCGCGTTCAAGTACCTTCTCGTCGACGATAACGGTGTCAGTTGCGGCAGACCTGCCTGAGGTCGATGCGGCTCCAGGCTTGCGAGGCGAGGCGCTCCTGGACGTGGTAGTCGTGACAAGGCGGGCGGAGGATAAATTGCTGAGCACCACCATTGCCGAGGCGGTGACGCTTTTGGCCGGTCATCGACGTCCTGACGCCGTTGCGCTCCCGGACGGCTCAGGTGTCTACTACGATTTCATCGTCCCGGCGTCTCGGTTGCAGTGGCTTGTGGCGGTGGAGTCCGCAGATGAAGTGGGCGAGCTGGCGGAGACGGCCCTTGGTGAGCGTCTTCGGCCTACGCATCTTCATTACACCCGCAAGGAACTGGTTGCTGAGAGCGCGGTGGAAGGGCGAGCTGTGCGGGCCCTGTGCGGCGAGTGGTTCGTTGTCAGGCGTGACGAGGGCCTACCGGTGTGCGAGGCCTGCGAGACGAGGCTGCCAGTTGCTCGCCTTGTGGCCGAACGGCTGCGCTAGCTGTTCGGCCACAAGGCGAGCAGATCAGGCCTCCTCGAGCTCGGCGAGGTCCTCGGCGGACAGCGGCGCGATCGCATCCACGGCCTGCTTGATGGTGCGGTCGCGGTTGGCCAGGTCTTCCGCCAGCTGCGCACTAGCGCGTTCGCGACGGTCGAGGTAGTCGACCAGGGCTGTTGCCGGAATACGGCGGTCCTTGCCGACGTAGTGGAACTTCAAGAGGCCGGAGTCCATGAGCTTGTACACGCTCGGACGGCTCATGCCGAGAGCTGCTGCCGCCTGATTTGGGGTGACTGGATGGTCGAGACTGAGTGCTGCGACGTCGACGCCGCTGCGCAGGGAAGCCAGTATGTTCTCCAGCAGGATTGCCAGTGGCGATCCCTGGGGGAGGCTGTGTGCGGCGCCGAGCAGGACGTCCATGCTCTGCTCATTAACGGAGGCGGCGTTAACGGTTGTTACGGTGTTGGTCTTAGTGGCCATCGGGGTCTCCTTGGACGAGCAGCAGGCGCTGCGTCGCCTGCGATAAATGTAGCAGATGCATCAGGTGTAGCAAGTGCTTGGGGGGGGTATCGGACGATGAGACGCCTCACGCTGTCGCCCGCTAGATCGCTGCTACGGAGGCGAGAACGCGACACAATGGCGGCGTGAACGCCTCCACGCCCGCCGTCCCCGACCCCGCCGCCTCTGCTCCGGCCGCCCTGCCCCGCCCGCTCGCCCTGCCCGACTTTCCCTGGCACTCCCTGCGCCCCTACCGGCAGCGCGCCTCCCAGCACCCCGACGGCGTCGTCGACCTGTCTATTGGCACGCCCGTCGACCCCACCCCGACCGTAGCCCGCGAGGCACTCGCCGCCGCCGTGAACGCCCCCGGCTACCCGCCCGCCGACGGCACGCCCCAGGTGCGTGCCGCCATCATCGACTGGATGCGTCGCCGCCGCGGCGTGCCCGGCCTGAGCGACGCCGCCGTGATCCCCACCATCGGCTCCAAGGAGTCCGTGGCCCAGCTGCCGCTCCAGCTCGGCGCCCGCCCCGGCGACCTCATCGCCCACCCGCGCGCCGCCTACCCCACCTACGACGTCGGTGCCCGCCTGGCCGGCGCCACCCCCGTCCCCGTCGACACCGCCGCCAACCCCGACACCTGGGAGCTGCCCGAAGGCCGCCTCGCCGCCATCTGGCTCAACAGTCCCGGCAACCCAGACGGGCACGTCCTCGGCGTCGAGCAGCTCGCGTGCATTGTCACCTGGGCGCGGGCGCGCGGCGTCGTCGTCCTGTCCGACGAGTGCTACGCCGAACTCGCCTGGGAGGAGCCCTGGGCCACCGTCGGCGTCCCCAGTCTCCTGGACCCGCGCGTGACCGGCACCGGCCCCGACGGCGCGCCGGACTTCACGGGGTTGCTCGCCCTGTACTCCCTGTCCAAGCAGTCCAACCTCGCCGGCTACCGGGCCGCCTTCCTCGCCGGCGACCCGAACCTGGTGGCACCCGTCACCGAGGTGCGCCGCCATACCGGTATGCTCCCTCCCGCCCCCGTGCAGAATGCCCTGGCCGCCACCCTGGCCGACGACGCGCACGTGGCGGCCCAGCGGGCGGTCTACCGGGCCCGGCGCGAGGCCCTGCTGGAGGCGACCGCCGCCGTCGGCCTGGTCAATGACCCCGAATCCGTGGCGGGCCTGTACCTGTGGCTGAGCGGGCCTGCATCCATGAGCGCGTGGGACCTGGTGGGGGCCTTTGCCGAACTGGGGATCGTCGTCGCCCCCGGAGACTTCTACGGAGCGGCCGGCGCCGGGCACGTGCGCATGTCACTAACCGACACCGACGAGCGGGTTGCCGCCGCCGTACGCCGCCTGCGCGCTCCCGAGGCGGCCGCGCGGTTCGCGGGCTGACGGGCGGGGAGTCCTGTGCTGCCGGTTCTCGCCCGGGTGAACTGACCGGGGCGACGACGGCGCCCGCGGGCCGGTAAGGTTCCCGGCAGACAGGTCCGGGGCCGCGCCCGCAGCCCCGCCGTCGCCAGCAAGGAGACACTTATGACCGAAACGCCCACTGACCTCCGCGCCCAGGACGCCCCCGGGATGCTTACCGTCGGAGAGACCAGCCTGGAACTGCCGCGCGCGCTGGCAACCGAGGGCTCCGCCGGGCTCGCCATCGGCAAGCTGCTGGGGGCCACGGGCCTGGTCACACTCGACCCCGGCTTCACCAACACCGCCGCCTGCACCTCTGACATCACCTACATCGACGGCGCCGCCGGCATCCTGCGCTACCGCGGCTACCCGATCGAGGAGCTGGCCAAGTCCTCCACCTTCCTGGAGGTCGCCTACCTGCTGATCAACGGGGAACTGCCCGACCCGGAGACCTTCGAGCGCTTCCAACGGCGCATCGGCCGTCACCGGCTGCTGCACGAGGACTTCCGCAGCTTCTTCACCTCCTTCCCCTCCTCCGGGCACCCCATGGCGATCCTCCAGGCGGGCATCGCCGGCCTGGCCACCTACTACGAGGACACCCTCAACCCGCACGACCCCTACGAGACCGAGCTGGCCACCGTCCTGCTGCTGAGCAAGATGCCGACGATGATCAGCTACATCGCGCGCCGCGCCATCGGGCTGCCGCTGCTGTACCCCGACCCCAAGCGCGGTTACGTCGAGGACTTCCTGAACATGACCTTCGGCATGCCCTACCAGGCCAGCGACATCGATCCCACCGTGGTGCGTGCCCTGGACATGCTGCTGATCCTGCACGCTGACCACGAGCAGAACTGCTCCACCTCTACCGTGCGCCTGGTGGGTTCCTCGGACGCCAATATGTACGCCTCCGTGGCTGCCGGCGTCGGCGCCCTGTCCGGGCCGCTGCACGGCGGCGCCAACGAGGCCGTGCTGCGCATGCTGGACACCATTCAGTCTGAGGGCATGAGCACCTCCGAGTTCGTCCGCAAGGTGAAGAACAAGGAGGACGGCGTGCGCCTAATGGGCTTCGGGCACCGCGTCTACAAGAACTACGACCCACGCGCTGCCCTGGTGAAGGAGACCGCGCACGAGGTGCTCACACGCCTGGGTTCCAAGGACGGGGACCGCAAGCTGGAGATCGCCATGGAGCTGGAGGAGGTCGCCCTGTCCGACGACTACTTCATTTCCCGCAGCCTGTACCCGAACGTTGACTTCTACACCGGCCTGATCTACCAGGCGATGGGCTTCCCCACGAAGATGTTCACCCCCCTGTTCGCGCTCGGGCGCCTGCCCGGCTGGATCGCCCAGTACCGGGAGATGATGAATGACCCGGCCAAGCGCATCGGTCGCCCGCGCCAGGTGTACACCGGCGAGGTGGAGCGCCACTACGTGGCCATGCACCGCCGCAAGCGCGTGCGCGAGTACCTCGACACCCGCGTCGGCGAGCCCACCCTGGACCGCGTCCCGCGCGTGTGAGGGCCTTACGCCTCCTAACGTGCTAGCTGGGTTCGTCAGCGGCAACGCTGGAGCTGACAACAAAGTTTGCGTCGGTAGCAAACGGGATCTTCGCGTTTGAGGGTTCGGTGGACGGGTGGATCGGCGGTGCTTCGGCGAGTGGTGGATGGCGTGCGTGTCCCGGCGGCGCGGCGGGTGGGGAGCGTGGTGTGGCGATCTTGCTCGAGGGCCGTTCTCGGGCTAATGAGGTCGTTTTCGCCGCGCTGAGGTCGTTCTCGGGTTGGCGAGGTCGTGCTCGGTCGGGCGCAGGGGGTCGTTTTTGGGCTGGCGAGGTCGTACTCGGGCGTGTGAGGTCGTAGTCGACTACCCGACGCCGACCGAATACGACCCGCGCTGTTGGGCGTGGTGGCCGCCGTGTCGTACTCGACCACCTGATGGGCCGGTTCTCGTCAAACAGGGCCCCGAACACAACCAACACCAACAGCCCCAGCTCAAACCTCCACACCCACAAACACGAAGAGCCAGCAAACGGATGCAGGGCCTTGAGCGCGTTTCTTGACCGCTTGGACTCACGTGGATCCGCTGAGGTCCTAAGGGGACGGGTGCAGTGTTTGCCGCGGATTTAGACGTGGGGAATGCATGTGCCTGCTTCGGTGCGGCTGCCGACTCTGATGGGCCGGCAGCCGACACGTACAAGTCAGAGGAAGGCTCCGTTGCACACCTGGATCACCTGGCCGCGCACGGCCCGGCCCATCTTTGAGGCCAGGAACAGACAGGCGTAGGCCTGGTCCATGGGGTCACACTCCGGTCCGGGGAAGTAGACGTAGTGCTGGGAGTGCTCCAGCATCTTCTTTCCTCCGGGCTGCTCGCCGGCCTTGTTGGCCTCATGCGCTGGCGTCACCGTAGCGCCGGGGGCGACGGCGTTGCAGCGGATGTCAGTGTCGTTGAGCAGCATTGCCACGTTTTTCGTCAACGTGTTCAACCCGCCCTTGGTGGAGGTGTAGGCGGCGCCGCAGAAGGGGCGCTCGCCGTTGACGGAGGAGATGTTGATGATGCAGCCCGTGTTCTTGGGCCGGAAGATCTTCAGCGCCTCGCGGATATAGCGCATAGGGCCGGCCAGGTTGGTGTTCATGACGTAGAGCATCCAGTCATCGTCGGTATCGTCGATCGTCTTCTGCTCGCCGATGCCGGCATTGTTGATGAGGATGTCCAGGTCGCCGAACTCCTCCAGCACGCGGGCGAAAACCCGCTCGGTGTCTTCCAGGCTGGTGACGTCGGCCACGATACCGATGGCCTGCCCGCCCTTGGCGCGGATGCCCTCCACGACCTCTTCCAGTTGCTCAGCGTGGCGGGCGGTGATGGCGACGGCGGCCCCCTCCTCGGCGAACAGCTCCGCCATTGTGCGGCCCATGCCGTAGCTGGCGCCGGTGATCAGCGCCACCTGGCCCTTAAGCATCTGTGCTTCCATGACGACCTCGTCTCTTTCAGTCCGGGCGCAGTGGCAGGCGCATGTCGCCTACTGCTTCACCCGGCGCCCGGCATCGGCCTTGACCTTAAGTGGTGCGGACGGGATCGTGCCTGGCCCTGGTAGTACTCCTCAGTGGTAGTGACGCATGCATCGGAGTCGTGCTGGAGCAGACGTATGGGGTGGGCGTCCCATCACCTTATGGCTTGACGTGAGGTGAGGCTAAACTCTCCTGCATGGAAGATCAGCGTCCTACTTCCGAGACCGCCGCGTCGGCGGCTACGCCCGCCTACGCGGCGGAAGCGCCCCTTCCGTACGCCAACCGCCCTTTGGACACTGCCCCCGGTCACTGGGTGCTGGCCCGCGCAGGCAAACGCGTGCTGCGCCCCGGAGGGGCGGCGCTGTCCACCGCCATGCTGGCTCGCGCCCGCCTGTCCGGCGCCGACGTTGTTGAGCTCGCCCCCGGACTGGGGCGCACCGCCGCGGAGGTCATTGCCGCACGCCCGGCCTCCTACACGGCCATCGACCGGGATCCCGACGCCGCCCGGCGCGTGGCCGCCGTCGTCGGCGACCGCGGCAGTGTCCGCCGGGGAGAGGCCGCGCAAACTGGCCTGCCCGACGCCAGTGCCGACGTCGTCATCGGCGAGGCCATGCTGAGCATGCAGGGGGACAAGGCCAAGGCGGCGATCGCCGCGGAGGCGGCCCGGGTGCTGCGCCCCGGCGGACGCTATGCCATCCACGAGCTGGGCGTGGTCCCGGATGACATAGACGCGGCCCACTACACCGAGCTGCGCAAGGACCTAGCGCGCGCCATCCACGTCAACGCCCGCCCCATGACGGTGGCGGCCTGGCGGCAGCTGCTCGAGGACGCCGGGCTGGTGGTCGACTGGGCGGACACCGCCCCTATGGCCCTGCTCAAGCTCAGCCGCAACCTGCGAGACGAGGGCCTGGGCGGCTTTGCGCGCATCGCCCGCAACGTCATCTCCGACCGGGAGCTACGGCAGCGCATGCTAGTGATGCGCCGCACCTTCAAGCGCTACGAGCAGGACATGGTTGGCGTCGCCCTGGTGGCCCACAAGCCTGAGTAAAGCCGAACGTCAACGCCTGCCGGGGCGGGGCCGCCGACGTCGGGCCCGCGCGACCCGTGCACACCAGCCTCTGCGCCCGCGGTTGCCCGCCCGGCGGCCTCAGTCGTCGCGGCTGCGGCCGCGCAGGCCGGCACGCAGCACCTCCCGGTTCAGGGCGGCGATTGCCGTCAGCGGGATGCCCGCCGGGCAGGCCGGAACGCACTCCCCGTACAGAGAGCAGGGGCCGAAGATCTCATTGACCGTGCGCGCCATGCGCCGTGCCCGCCGGGAGCGCTCGTGGCGGCCCTGCGGCATGAGCGACAGGTGCGCCAGCTTCGCCCCGGCGAACAGCATGGCTGCGCCGTTGGGGCAGGCGGCCACGCATGCGCCGCAGCCGATGCAGGCGGCGAAGTCGAGCGCCTGCTCGGCCTGTAGGTAGGGCTGGGGCACGGAGTCGGCGTCGGGGGCGGTGCCCGCCGCCACGTCCACTGTTCCGCCCGCCCGGATCAGCTCGTCCAGGGCGGTGCGGTCCACCACCAGGTCGCGGATGACCGGGAAGGCTGCCGACCGCCACGGCTCCAGCCGGAAGCGCGTCACCCCGGGGAAGGCCCGCAGGTGCTGGCGGCAGGCGGGGGTGTTGTCCTGTGGCCCGTGCGGCTTGCCGTTGACCAGGAAGCCACACATGCCGCACACGCCCTCGCGGCAGTCGGACTCGAAGACGACCGGCTCGCCGCCGTCGGCAATGATCTGGTCGTTGAGCCGGTCCAGCAGCTCCAGCAGGCTCATCTCCGGCTCGGCGTCCTCCACCGTGTAGGACTCGAAGCGGCCGCGGGCACGCGGCCCGTCCTGCCGCCAGATCTCCAGTTCCACTCTCATCGGTAATCCCTCACCTGCATCGGTACCAGCGAGAAGCTCAGGGGTTCGCTCCGGCGCGTGTGCCGTCCGGAGGCGTCGGTCAGCCAGGCGGACACGGTGCACCACTGGGCGTCATCGCGCTTCGCCTCGCCCTCGGCGGTGGCGTACTCCTCCCGGAAGTGCGCCCCGGCGGACTCGCGCCGGTCCAGCGCGTCCAGGATCATCACCTCGGCCAGCTCCAGGAAGTCGGCCACGCGCAGCGCCTTCTCCAGCTCCTGGTTCAGGCGCTGCGGCCCGCCGACGATCTTCACGTCCGCCCAGAAGTCCTGGCGCAGCTCCCGCACCTGCTCCAGTCCGTGGCGCAGCCCCGCCTCCGAGCGGCTCACGCCGCAATCGGCGTACAGGATCTCGCCCAGCCGACGGTGGAACCAGACCGGCCGGTGCGTGCCGCCCACCGCCAGCAGTCGCTCCACCCTGGCACGGGCGTCGGCGAGGGTGGCGGAAACCTCCGGGGCGTCGTCGGCGAGCACGCCGGTGCCCACCAGTCCGGCCAGGTAGTTCGGCACCGACAGCGGCAGCGTGAACCAGCCGTCCACGGAGGCGCTCAGCAGGGAGTTGGCGCCCAGCCGGTTGGCGCCGTGGTAGTTGTTGGACGCCTCCCCGCCCACGAACAGGCCCGGGATGGTGGACATCTGGTCGAAGTCCACCCACAGGCCGCCCATGGTGAAGTGGGCGCCCGGGGCGATGCGCATGGGCACCTCGTAGGGGTCCTCGCCGGTGGCGTCCAGGTACATGTCGAACAGGTTGCCGTAGCGGGCGGCGATCACCGGCTTGCCCAGGCGGTGTAGGGCGTCGCGGAAGTCCAGGTAGACGGAGTTGTGCAGCGGGCCGACGCCGTGCCCGGACTCGATCTGCTCGCGGGCGTTGCGGGAGGCGACGTCGCGCGGGGTGAGGTTGCCGAAGGCCGGGTACTTGCGCTCCAGGTAGTAGTCGCGCTCCTCCTCGGGGATGTCGTTCGGGGGCCGGTCGTCCCCGGCCCGCTTGGGCACCCAGATGCGCCCGTCGTTGCGCAGCGACTCGCTCATCAGCGTGGTCTTGGACTGCCAGTGCGAGCTGACCGGCAGGGCAGTGGGGTGGAACTGCACCATGCAGGCGGAGGCGAAGGCCGCGCCGCGGCGGTGGGCCCGCCAGGTGGCCGAGGCGTTGGAGGCCATCGCCAGGGTGGAGTAGTGGAAGACGCTGCCGTAGCCGCCGGTGGCCAGGACGACGGCGTGCGCCGTCCACGCCTGGATGTCACCGGTGAGCAGGTCGCGGGTGACGATGCCCTGGGCGCGGCCGTCGGCGACTATCAGGTCCAGCATCTCGGTGCGCGAGTGCATGTGCACGCTTCCGGCGTCGATCTGCTCCTGCAGTGCCTGGGCGCAGGCGACCTCCAGCTGCTGGCCGGTCTGCCCGCGCGTGTAGTAGGTGCGGGAGACCTGCACGCCGCCGAAGGAACGGGTGGCCAGCTGGCCGCCGTACTCGCGGGCGAAGGGGGCGCCGATGGCGTACATGTGGTCGATGACCCGCACCGACTCCATCCCCAGGCGCACCACATCGGCCTCGCGGCCGCGGTAGTCGCCGCCCTTGACGGAGTCCTTCACGAAGCGGTTCAGGGAGTCGCCGTCCACCTTGCGGGCGCGCGCGGCGTTGATGCCGCCCTGTGCGGCCACGGAGTGGGCCCGGCGGGGCAGGTCGTGCAGGCTGAAGCACTCCACCCGGTAGCCAAGGCGTCCCAGGGTGGCGGCGGCCCCGCTGCCGGCCAGGCCCGTGCCGACGACGATCACGGTCAGGCGCCGCCGGTTGGCCGGGTTGACCAGCCGGTACTCGTCGCGCCGGCGCGTCCAAGCCTCTTGCGGGGGGCAGTCCGGCAGGTGCGGGTCCAGGTCGGGGCCGATGTCGTAGAGGTTGTCGACCGGGGGCGGTACGGGGCTCATGCGATCACTCCACTCAGTACCAGCAGGGGGAGCATGCCATTGCCGATGGCGATGGCCAGTGCGACGGCGATGGCGATTACCAGGCAGACGCGGCGTAGTCGGCTGCCTGTGCCGCCTAGGTCATTCACAACCGACCACAGGCCCTGCGCCAGGTGCACCCCAATGGTCAGCATCACCAGGCTGTAGAAGATCGCCATCGGTGGGCGCGAGAGGCTGGCGATGAGGTTCTCGTAGGCGTAGGCGGTCATTTCCCCATCGGAGTGGGTGGCGGCCATGAAGCTGCCGGAGGCTACCAGGCGCCCGATAGTCAGGTCCAGCAGGTGTACCACGATGAAGGCCAGCAGCAGGCCGCCGGTGGCGATCATGGAGCGGGCGCCGAGCGCGCGGGGGCGCATGTTCTGCCGCCTGAAGGAACCGCGGGCGCTCCGTCCCCGCCGCCACAAGGTCACGCCGGCCGCTACGTGCAGGATCAGGCAGGTTCCCAGCACCAGCCGCAGAATCCACAGCACACCCTCGTGGGGGACGAGCGGGTAGCCGATCTCCCGTAGCCACGCGGCGTAGTTGTTGTAGGCCTCGGCTCCCTGGAAGGCCTTGAGGTTGCCGATCATGTGGACTAGCACGAACAGCGCCATGGCGGTGCCGGTGACTGCCATGGTGGTTTTCAGCGTGGTGAAGGAAGGGCGGGCGTGGTGTGTGGGACGGGGCGCAGGTAGGTCCCCGCGCGAGGGCGCGGAGGGAGAGTTGCCCGCAGGGGTGCGGGAGCGGGTGGATGTGGGCATCAGAGCTCCCCTCGACGGCGATGTCCGGCGGACGTCGACTCACGTCGACTCACTGTGTTCAGGCGCACATCCATCGTAATGCGTGTCACAAAAAATTGAACCCAGGTGAGTGCACGTCTTGCGCTGCGAGCCCAGATGTTTCGAATAGTGGCCGTCCTTGGTGTGGGACGTCTACACCGCGGCCGCGCCGCCGTGACGCGGCCGCGTACAAGCAGGCGTGTGCCTACAACCGGGACGATGTGGCCTGCGGGTCCAGCTCGATCCCCTTGCCTCCGCGGGACAGGGCCTCGACCGCCCCGGACTGGGAGTTACGGCGGAACAGCACATTCGAGGCGCCCGCCAGCTCGCTTGCGGCCACCACCCGGGGCTCCTTGAACAGCCCGTGCGATCCGGGGACCACTCCGCCCTGCGGCATTAGGGCCACCCGTGTGCCGGCGGTGACGAACAGGCCGGCCTCGACCACGCAGTCGTCGCCCAACGGAATGCCCAGGCCCGAGTTGGCGCCGAGCAGGCAGCGCTCGCCCAGTGCCACCCGGCGCCCGCTGCCGCCAGACGGCAGGCCCATCGTGGAGGCGCCGCCGCCGATGTCGGAGCCGTCTCCGATGACCACGCCCTGGGCGATGCTGCCCTCAACCATGGAACGTCCGAGCGTGCCCGCGTTGTAGTTGACAAAGCCGCCGTGCATCACCGTGGTGCCCGCTGACAGGTAGGCGCCCAGGCGCACGTTCGCGGCATCGCCGATGCGTACGCCGGACGGCAGCACGTAGTCCGTCATACGGGGGAACTTGTCCACGGACAGCACCTGCACGGGGCGGCCCAGGGAGGCCTGCAGGCGGATGCGCGTGTCGCCGAAGTTCTCCACCGAACAGGGCCCCGCCGAGGTCCACACCACATTGGGCAGGCGGGAGAACAGGCCATCAAGATTGATGGTGTTGGGGCGCACCAGCCGGTGGGAGAGCATGTGCAGGCGCAGGTAGGCGCCCGCCACCGTCTGCGGGGCGTCGTCCAGGTCGGCGGAGGTGCGCACCACCGTGGTGTGCACGCCACGGGCGGGGTCGCGGCGCTCCATGGAGCTGAGCGTGGCCAGCAGGTCGGAGTCGCCATCGGCAGGCGCCTGGCCCAGGACCGGCCGCGGGTACCACACGTCCAGGGTGTTGCCGTCGTCGGTTACGGTCGCTAGGCCGAGACCCCATGCGCTGCGAGTTGTCATGGACGCACCATACGGGACGGCGGGCGGTGGCGCACGATACGCCGCGGCAGCTGCACGCGACCGGCAGGCCGCGACGTCGGGCGCGTCGCCAATGCGGGGGCGGGCGTGCGAGAATCGCGGTATGGCGCGTACCACCATCCACCTAATGCGGCACGGCGAGGTCCACAACCCCGAGGGTGTGCTTTACGGGCGCCTGCCCGGCTACCACCTGTCCGACCTCGGACGAAAGATGGCCGACCAGGTTGCCGACGTGCTTTCCGCCTCCGGTCACGACATCGCCGCCGTGATCACCTCGCCCCTGGAGCGGGCGCGCGAGTCAGGTGCGCCCACGGCGCAGGCCTTCGGTCTCACTCCCAGTTGCGATGCCCGCCTGATCGAGGCCGATAACCACTTCGAGGGCGTGCCGGTGAACCGGGACCGCACGCTCCTGGCCCGCCCAGAGCACTGGCGCTATTACGTGAATCCGCTGCGCCCCAGCTGGGGGGAGCCGTACACCCAGCTGGTGGCCCGCATGAGTGACGCCGTGCGTGCAGCCATCCCGCAGGTGGAGGGGCGCGAGGCACTGCTGGTATCGCACCAGTTGCCCGTGTGGGCGTTGCGCCTGCGCCTGGAGGGGCGTCCCCTGGCGCACGACCCGCGCCGCCGCCAGTGCGCTCTGGCCTCCCTGACCTCGCTCACCTTTGACGGGCGCACCCTGGTGGGGCTGTCCTACTGGGAGCCCGCCGGGGACCTGCTGCGCCGCGCCGAGGACATGGTGCCGGGAACCTCTGCCGCCGCCGAGAAGATCGGGTCCGGCGAGGCCGAGAGTCCCGACGCGGACGATGCCGAGCGCACCACGCAGGACGCATGACCGGCACGCCCGTGCCACCAGGGCCGGCCTGGCCCGAAGATGATCGCTCCTCGGGTGCGACCGCGCGTGACCCGGGCGCGGGCGAGCTGGTGCCCGCTCGCGCAGCTGACGTCGTTCCCGCCACCCCGTCACGTCCGGCCCCGCAGCGTCCCTGGACCGGGCAGGACTTCGTGTGGTGGAACACCGCCGGCGTGCTCACCGCGCTGCGGTCTGGACGCCGCCCCAACCCCGTTTCCCCGGTGGTTGACCCCATTCGTGCTGTCTTCTCCGGTGAGGAGCGCATGCTGGCCACCTGCGATGCGGAGATGCTGGTGTGGCGGCGTGGCGACGCCACCTACAACCCCTCCCGGGGCTTCTTCCTGGCCGGTGGGCCGGTGGGGTTGGCGCTGACCGCCGCCTTCTTCGGTGGACAGGCCTACGTCAACTCCCGGCGCAAGCGGGCCGCGGAGGCGGACGCCGTGGAGAAGTGGCGGCACCTGGCTTACGCCCGGCTGACGGTCTCCACTCATGGCATCTACCTGGGGACGGGCGAGGGTGTCTTACCGATCGCCTTCTCCGATGTGCAGGAGGTGCAGCTGACCGGTGTGGGTAAGGTGGTGATGGCGGCGGCCAATGCCTCCGGCTCGGCACGGTGGAAGCTGCGCGCCCAGTGGGCGGAGCTGGTGCTGGTGATGTGGGCGGCGCAGTACCTGCCCGGTCACCCCCAGCTGGTGGGCCGCACCTGGCTGCCGGCGGACTGGTTCACGCATGCCGCAGCCTGGGGCTACGCCGTAGACACCTCCAACTGGCCCCGCTACCAGCCGCGTGCCCTGGACTGACGGGGTTGGTGCGCGTGTGTCGCGTGAGCGCATATTCTCGGCTACGTGCAGCACTCCGGCCTCCCCGCCTTCCTAGACCGCCAGACGATTCGTGATTCCTTGCAGGAGTTCGCGGTTCACTGGCGCTCCCGCATCGACGAGTGGAACGCGGCCGACATGGGGCACCTGGAGAAGTCCTACGCCCAGCCGTTCTGGTCCTCCTTCCTACGCTGCTTCGGCATTTCTGCCGAACGCATGAATATCTTTGAGCAGGACGCGCGTCGCGCCTCCACAGGTAACACCGGCTATATCGACGCCTTCTGGCCGTCGGTGTTCCTGGGCGAGGCCAAGAGCCCTGGCGAGGACTTGGACAAGGCTTACGGGCAGGCGCTTGACTACCTCAGCGGCGGTTCAATCAAGCCGACCGAGTTTCCGAAATACGTCCTCGTTGTTGACTTCGAGCGCTTCAGGCTCACTCGCCTGGGGGCGCCTGAGGAGCGTTCAACGACGCTGTTCTCTCTGACAGAGCTACCCGACCACGTGGATGAGCTCCTCTTCCTTGCCGGCATGGAGACGATCACCAAGGCGGAGGAAGAAGAAGCATCCATCAACGCCTCCAAGCTCATGGCCCAGATGTACACAGCCATGCTTTCAGACGACGCCGATGAAGCGGTTGGCGAGGCCGCCGCGGTTGATCCCTCCGAGGAGGACGAGGCCGTCCAACGCACCTCCATGTGGCTGACCCGGCTACTTTTCCTACTGTTCGGCGACGACGCCGGCCTGTGGGAGGCCGACCTGTTCTACCGCTTCGTGCTGCATGAGACGACGCCGGCGACACTCGGTCCACAGTTGCGCACCCTGTTCGACGTGTTGAACACGCCCGAGCACAGGCGCTCCCGTAACACCCCCGACCTCATGGCGCGCTTCCCCTACGTCAACGGTTCGCTGTTCGCCGAGCCGCTGCCGCCGGAGTTCTTCACCGAGCGCATGCGCGACGCCCTGCTGGAGGCCTGCCGCTTCCAGTGGACCCGCATCAGCCCCGCTGTCTTCGGAGCCATGTTCCAGCTGGTCAAGTCCAAGGAGGCCCGTCGCGCGGCGGGAGAGCACTACACCAGCGAGACCAACATACTGAAGGTGATCGAGCCACTATTCCTGGACGATCTGCGTGGCGAGGCCGATCGCCTGATGCGCAACAAGTCCACGAGTTTGAAGGCGCTGCGCGACTTCCGTGACTCCCTCGCCGCCATGACCTTCCTCGATCCGGCCTGCGGGTGCGGCAACTTCCTTGTGGTGGCCTACCGCGAGCTGCGGCGCATCGAGACCGACATCATTGCCCGGATCCGTGAGATAGAGGGCCAGACCACCGGCTCCTTGGACGCCTCCCTGGATCAGAAGCTGTCCATCGGCCAGTTCTACGGCTTCGAGATCAACTGGTGGCCGGCCAAGATCGCCGAGACCGCTATGTTCCTGGTTGATCACCAGGCCAACCGGGAGCTGGCCGCCCGCATCGGTCAGGCACCCGAGCGCCTGCCCATCAAGACAACCGCCCATATCACCCACGGCGACGCTCTGGAACTCGACTGGGAGCAGGCGCTCGCCGCACATGAGTCACTGCGCCCAACGGTTACCTACGTGTTTGGTAATCCGCCGTTCCTAGGGGACCACACCCGCACGAAGGCGCAACTAGCCCAGCTCCAGAGCGCGTGGGGTGGCGAGAAGACGCTCTCCCGCCTTGACTATGTGACCGCCTGGCATGCCAAGACCCTCGGACTGATGATGGACAGGCACGGCGAGTGGGCCTTCGTGACGACTAACTCCATCACCCAGGGAGACCAGACCGCTCGGTTGTTCGCTCCGATTTTCGATGCCGGCTGGCACGTTAAGTTCGCACACCGCACCTTCGCCTGGGACTCCGAAGCGCCCGGGCAGGCGGCGGTCCATTGTGTCATCGTGGGCTTCACCCGCAATCCCGATGCACGCAGGCGTTTGTGGGACTACGCGACGCCGAAGAGTCGGCCTGAGGAGCTAACGGTCAGGCGTGGCATCAACGCCTATCTGATCGACGGCCCCAATGTGCTTGTGGAGAAGCGGAGGCAGCCATTGAGCTCCGTGACGCCGATGCTCTACTACGGGTCGAAGCCTAGCGATGGTGGCAACTTTGTCATCGATGAGGCCACGTACCCGGAGATTGTGGTGGATCCGGTTGCGGCTAAGTACTTGCGCCCCTACGTGGGGTCAAGGGAGCTGATCCGGGGAGGGCGGCGCTGGTGCCTGTGGCTGAAGGACATGGATCCAACGGATGCCAATCGATCCAGTATCTTGCGCGATCACATCCGGAAAGTAGCGGCATTCAGGGCCGCATCGGCTGCTGCCAGCACCAGGGAATACCCGTACCACCACATGTTCCGGCAGTACGGCCTTGTCAGTGAAGAGCCTTATATAGGGCTGCCCGAGGTCAGTTCAGAGAATCGCCGCTACCTGCCGGTGGCCTACCTCGAGGCTAATGTGATCATCTCAAACAAGGTCTACGGTGCGCCTGATGACGGGGGCCTGCTGTTCGCGCTTGCGAGCTCGTCCATGTTCATCACCTGGATGCGGGCGGTAGGTGGTCGGCTGGAATCCCGTATCAGTCTTTCCAGCACGATTACTTGGAACAACTTCCCCGTTCCTGATCTGGGCGATAAGACTCGCGGCGCGCTGATTGAGGCAGGCAAGGGCGTCCTCGCGGCTCGCGCCCTTCATCCGGAACGCTCGCTAGCTGAGCACTATGGGCTCGTGATGGACAAGGCGCTGATCGACGCTCACAACAAGCTGGATCGGGTGATGGACAAGGCGATGGGCGCCCCGCGCAAGCTCACCACCGACGCCCAGCGTCTCGAGATCCTCTTCGCCAACTACGCACGCATGATCGACGCCCAGCAGCGGTGAGGCCAGGGGCGAGGCGAGTAGCTGGCCAGCCGTCGACACTCCAACTGGCCCCGCTACCAGCCGCGCGCCCTGGACTGAGCCAGGCGAGATGTGGGATCATGACAGGGAGCCGAGCGGCGGCAACCGCCCGACTCCCCGGGAAACCGGGTGTCGCTCAGTGTCTTAAGACACTGAGAAGAGCTGTCAGGGCCCAGATCAATGGCGGAGTCGTTTGGACCACGGTCCGCCAAATCTGGGCCCTTTGCTCACCCGTCATCCCCTTCCGCTTCTGCGCCTTGCGGCGGTGCTTCCGCTTCTTGGATGACATGCCCAGTCTCACCTCCTGACGGTGCGCTCCCCGGCTGAGCTGTGCTGAGTCGTTCCGGGGATGCGCCGTGGAGGCAGGTCAATCATCGCAGAAGCACTGCCTATGCGGGTTCTATGGCCTGTTGACAGACCGGTTTGTGCACGCCGCCGCCTAGGGCTATGCGGTGGACACTTCCGACTGGCCCCGCTAACAGTGTCCTGCGCTGACGCGCCCGCGTGGGTGAAGCCGTGGCGGCGGCAGCCTCACGGGAGTGAGTTATTCGGCCTGGGCTATTCGGTCTGGCGAGTGGCGACGGCGCGGCCGCGCGCGATACTCACCGCGAAGGCAACCAGGCCGATCGCCAGGCTCGCCGCCGCGATCACGGCCCAGCGCCCCGGGTAGGCGCCCGCCGCCTGAATCCAGCCCCACGGCGCCAGCTGCCACAGCGGTGTCGCCACCAGCACCTCATTGCCGTCGACGATCAGGCCCATCAGGAATAGGCCCACGCCCACGCCGACCGTCACCGCCATACCGGCCACCTGCGCCAGCGCATGCGCGAGCGCCGCCAGCATGAAGACAACGAACGGCAGCACCATGAACACGTACACGGGCGCGCCCAGTCCGCCCAGTTCGGAGTCGGTGGGGAACAGCGGCGCCCCCAGGCGGGCGATGGCCCATGCTGGGATCAACGCCACAGCCAGCACCACCATCGCCCAGGTCAGCGTCGACGCCGCCAGAACAGCCGGCCGGCCCCGCAGTACTAGGCCCCGCCAGGCGTCGGCCTGCGCCCGCCACGCCGTCGCCCCCGCCACCCAGGCGGCAATCGGCGCGCCCGCCAGGGTGAACAGCGGCAGCGCATAAGCGGCGGAGTAGACCGCCTGCGTCAGCGCCAGGAGCCCTAGCAGCACGGCCGTCAGCACCGCCCACAGCCGCCAGGGCAGGCCAAGGGCCACCGCGCGAAAGGTACTGCGCGAACCCGGTGCCGCCAGGGCATCCACTACCACTTGGGGCAGGCCCCGTGGCGCGTGCCCATCGTGAGCCGACGGGATCGGAGGGTCGGCAGCGAAGGCATGGGCGGCACTGACGGCGTGATCCGGTGAGAGCAGCGGTCCGCCAGGCCCGGACTGCACCGAGCCCGAAGCATCTGGCACGCTTGCCGGTACCGCTAGCACGTCCCCCGAATCGTGCGGGGCAGGTTCGGCAGCCCGTGTACGCGACCAGAAACCCGCGCTAAGAGCGGCCCGGCGCCTACCGGCGAGCGTCCCCACCGCCCGGCGCGTGCCCGTGAGCGCACTGGCTCGCTGCGCCCCCAGTAGTACGGCGCCGACGCCGAGCAGGCACAGCCCGGCGCTGCCCAGCATGCCCGGCGCCACCGGGTAGTCCCACACCGGTGAGCCCGCCTCCAGGGAGATGCCGTTGGCGTGCACCTCCAGCAGCGGCAGGGTTGGGCGCATCGCCCAGGTCCACGGCCGCGACCACCATGTCGGTGCCTCCGCCTGCAGCGCGCCCGCGGCCGACCACACCAGCGCCAGCGCCGGGGCCAGACCGACGGCGATGCCACCAAGCCACTGGCCCAGGGCCAGCCCCCACACGCTCGCACCGGTGACCGACACCCACATCACCAAGGCGAACAACAGGTATTGGGGCCACGGCCCCCAGCCGGCGCCGCGCACGAGCGCGTCGATGACGATCGGGGCCAGGAGGAGCGCCTGTGACGCCAGTGCTGAGGCGGCCAGCACGGCCACGCGCGCCGCCACGGTCAGTGCCGGGGCCACGCCCCGCCAGGCGGTTCCGCCGGCCCGGTGGCGCCGTTCGCGCCAAGCCGCCATCGCGCCGGCCAGTGCCCCCATGGGCAGGGCGAAGGCGGCGGGGTAGGGGTTCAGCCAAGGCAGTACGCCGTCGTTCCAGCCGTCGGCGGTGAGGGCGGCATGCGCCACCAGCAGGGCGTGCAGGGAGAAGATCACCACCGCCACCGGAATGCCCCAGGTGGCCGTGCGGCGGCTGCGCCCCAACTCCGCGCGCAGCACGGCTCCGAGCCCCGGCAGGCGACGCGGACGGGCACCCGGCAGGGAATCCATTCGGGTTGTGACGGTTGCCGAGGTTGCAGTGCTCATCGCCGCACCTCCTGCCCGTGGCTGTCCGCGGCCCCGGTGACAGCGGCAAGGAAGGCCTCCTCCAGGTCCTGACCGGCAACCGCGAACTCAGCCAGCGGCCCCTCATAGACCATGCGCCCGCCCGCAAGCACACCGACGTCGTCGCAAGTGCGCGCCATCTCCCCGAGCACATGGCTGGACACGATGACGGTGCGCCCACCCGCGGCCAGTTCGCGCAGCAGGTCGCGCAGCCAGATGATGCCCTGCGGGTCCAGGCCGCTCTGCGGCTCGTCCAGCACCAGCACCTCCGGGTCGCCCAGCAGCGCCATCGCTAGGGCCAGGCGTACCTTCATACCGGTGGAGAAGCTTCCGGCCCGCTTGCGGCCGGCCTGCCCCAGGCCGACCTGTTCCAACAGTGGGTCGATCACCTCTTGCGCGGTGCCGGTCAGCAGGCAGTGGATGCGTAGGTTGCGGCGGGCCGACAGCTGCGGGTAGAACGCGGGGCCATTGATACTGGCTCCCACGTGGCTGAGGCTCTCGCGGCTCAGGGGCCTGCCCAGCACCTCGATCGTGCCGGCGTTGGGACGCAGCAGTCCCAGGGCGGTGTTGAAGGTCGTGGACTTGCCGGCGCCGTTGAGCCCCAGCAGGCCGTAGACCCGCCCCGGGCGGGCGGTCAGGCTGAGACCCGTAAGGACCCGCTGTCGACCGTAGCTCACCTCCACATTTCGCAGCGCCAGCCCGGGCGGGGCGGTGAGGTCCGCGGCCGACCGGGATGGGGCGACGCTGGCGGCGGGAGATGATGGGGGCGGTGACAATGGTGCTGTGGTCATGGGCCCAGAATCGGCCCGGGCACTCGCAGGCGGATCCCCACAAGGGACACGACCAGAACCGCTGGCCGCACGTCGACCTCCCCCGATAGGGGGATGAGGCGGCTACTGCCTACCGATCCGCGTCAACCATCCCGGTCCGCAGCGCGTGGATAACCAGCTCCACCCGGTTGCGGCAGCCGGTGCGACCGAGCAGCGCCTTGACATGGGTCTTCACGGTCGACTCGGCGATGTACAGGCGGGCTGCGATCTCCGGGTTGGTCATTCCCCGGCAGACCAGTTCAAGCACGTCGCGCTCGCGGCCGGTCAGTGCCTCGCCTGGCAGCAGCCCAATCACGGTGCGGGGAACTCCGGCGGGCTTCGCGCCGAGCGGGGGAGAGGCGGGAACGTTGGCCGAATCTACTTCCACGACCGGACCGCCTGCGGGCTGCTCGGGCCGTCCCTCCAGCGCGCCCAACACGTACGGGGTGATGACCGGGTCCAGCCAGGCCCGACCGGCGCCGACGGCGCGAACCGCTGCCAGTAGCTCCTCCGGGCCGGAGTCCTTCAGCAGGAATCCGACTGCGCCGGCCCGCAACGCCCCCAGCACTAGCTCCTCCTCCTGGAAGGTGGTGAGCATGAGTACCCGTGTGGGGCTGTCGCCGTCACGGCCGCTCAGGCCGGGATCGGACAGCAGCAGCCGGGTGGCCGCAATGCCGTCCAGCCCCGGCATGCGGATGTCCATAAGCACCACATCGGCCGGCTCGCCACGGTCCCGGGCACGGCGCAGCGCGTCCAACGCCGCCCGCCCGTCGTTGGCGGTTGCCACCACGGTCATATCCGCCTGCGCGTCCAGCAGGGACCGAAAGGCCGCGACCAGGAGCTGCTGGTCGTCTACGACGGCGATGCGCACATGGCCGGCGGTCATGGTTGCTCCTGTCCCGGCGGTGCAGCTGCGGGCGCCGCCGCGCCCGGGCGGGTGACATCAGGCGTAGACGCCACCGGGAAGACGGCGGACAGTAGGAAGTAAGCGCCGTCGCCGCTTGGGCCGGCCTCCAGGTGGCCGCCGGCCAGGCGCAGCCGCTCGGCCATGCCGGTCAGACCGTGCCCGGGGCCATCATGGCTAGCATGCGTCTTCCCGCGCTCGCCTTCCGCAACCGTGCTGAAATCACCCCGGGGCTGCGGGTTGGTGACCCGCACCTCGCATCTGCCGCCTTGCGCGGCCACGGTCAGGTGGGCGGTGCCGCAGCCGTGCCTGACCGCATTGGTCAGGCCCTCGGAGACCACCCGATTCAGTGTCAGCCGCTGCAGCGCCGTCCAGGATCCGTTCCAGGTGGCAAGCTCTGCCGCGTCGGGTAGGGCGGCCTCGACCTCCATGCCGGTACCGCGTGCCTGCTCCACCAGCGCCGGCAGGCCAGTCAGGTCCGCCGCCGGGGCCAGCGCGCCCGGGCCGGACGAACTGCGCAACAGCGCCACCAGCTCGCGGGTGGAGGCGAGTGCCGCCGCAGAGGCGTCCCGCACCGCCGTCAGGGACTCACGGGCCGCCTCTGGCGTGCCCAGGGCGAGCCCGGTGTCGGCCTGTACCTTCACCACGGTCAGGCCGTGGCCGACCAGGTCATGCAGTTCCCGCGCAATGGTCAGGCGCTCCGCGGACACCGCCTGTGCTGCCGCCAGCCGGGCTGCTGCCGCGACGGCCCGGTCCACGGACTCCGCGGCCGCGCGCCGACGCAGCGCCCCCAGGTAGGTGCTGGTTACCACCAGCACGCAGGCCAGGGAGAATCCGAAAGGCGGATAATTGAACATATGCGCGGTGTGCGGGTTGAACGAGTACACCGTCTGCGGGTTGATCACCGCCCCGACCAGCGCCGCCAGGAGCGCCACCACGCCCCAGCGGCGGTCAGGGGCCCAGCGGGCAAGTGCGTGCAAGGCCGCCGGCACCGCCACAATGACCGGCGACAGGCCAAGACTTACTGGCGTAAAGCGCAGCAGCACCACATACGCCACCATGGCGAGGTAGACCGCCACGCTCGAGGCCACGGGGGCGCGATGACGGAAGGGCTGGGCGGCGGCCACTGCCACGGCGACCAAGGTGTTCAATACATAGGCCGGATGCGGTCCCCAGGTGGTTACCAGCGTCGAGTCCGCCGCCACAACTACCAGCAGCAGGGCGGTGAGCACCGCGTCACTGACCGGGATCCGGTACTCACCCAGACCGATCAGGCGGCAGCTCCGCCGCCAGTCCAGGGCAGTGGGCAGCGGCGCGTCCGCGCGTGTATTGGTGGCCGGGGGAGCAGCCGGATCAAGGCGGCCGGCTGAGCGAGCTGAGCCAGCTGAGTCAGTGGCGGGCGCGGGCGCTGCCGGGGAGGCCGCGGGGACGGTGCCGGCGGTGCTCACGGCGTCGGGGAGTCATCCGAGGCAACTTCCGGTCCCTCTCCAGCGCCGCTGCCGTCGGAGCCCCCACCAGGGTTCTCGGCATCCCCGTCCGCCGCGCCGCCGCGCCCAGCGGCGGGCTTGTCATCCCGGCGGCGACGCCGAATATCCCGCTCCAGGCGGGCGAGGAACTCCGGATCGTCATCGGGCGCCACCGGGCGGGGACGCTCCGCCAGGTGCAGTTCCACACGCTCCTTGGAGGACCACACGGTCCGCTCGATCTCGCCGCCGCGCTCCTCCGCGGCCCGTACCCGGGAGGTAATGATCCAGGCGATCGGCCCCATCCCGATGATCAGCAGGATGATCAGGATCCACATGGGCTTGGGCAGGTGTGCGGGCATGTTCTCCGATGGAGTGCGCACGCAGTCGATGAGCGCATACAGGGCCAGCGCCGGTACGAGGATGTAGGGGACAGCACGCACGTATCTACCCTAACCTTTCTTTGCGGTGTGGCGCTGGCCGGTTCCCATGCCACCCTGGTGTTCGTGCCATCCACAACCAGCCGCGCCCGCCCGTTGTTCCTCCTGCGCGGGGGCACCCGGCCCGAGGACGTCGCCACGCTGACCGCTGCCCTGCGCGAGCGGATCGAGGCGCGCACTCGGG
Organism: Actinomyces sp. 565; assembly: GCF_010365615.1. Lineage (NCBI taxonomy): Bacteria > Bacillati > Actinomycetota > Actinomycetes > Actinomycetales > Actinomycetaceae > Actinomyces > Actinomyces sp. 565. Next base: position 23,148 of record NZ_PIZD01000025.1, on the reverse strand, counting down.
GCTCCCGAGCGTGCGCGAGCGCCGATGCAGTTGGGGCCGTTGGGACAGTCAAGACCTGGGACATAGCCGGGCAGACCCCCGGGGACGGCCCGGGCGGCAGGCGCCGCGCCCCCGGGAACGGGCAGCGGCTGCCGCTGCTGGTCCCCATCGGCCCCGCCGAGGAGCCGGAGACCGTCACCACCGATCTGGCCCGCCGCCTGGACCCGGCCGGCCCGGCAACCCGCCCGGACGTCGACCTGCTGCTGCGCACCTCCGGCTCATCGACGGGCACCGGCACCCTGGTGGCCATGCCACTGGCATCCCTACTCGCCTCCGCGCGAGCCACGCACGCCCGCCTGGGCGGTCCCGGCACCTGGGTGCTGGCCCTGCCCGCACACCACGTGGCCGGCCTGCAGGTGCTGATCCGGTCCGTCTTGTCCGGGCGCGCGCCGGTGGTGGTGGACTCCGACGGCGGCTTCAACCCCGATGCACTCGCGGACGCCATTGAGCGGGCCCTTTCAGCTCGGCCCGATGATCCGGTGCGCGTCCCCCTGGTACCCACCCAGCTGGTGCGCGCGCTGGCCCCCGGGCAGCAGCGGGCACAGCGGGCACTGGCCCGCGCCGACGCCGTACTGCTGGGAGGCGCCGCAGCCGACTCGGAGCTGTTGCGGCGGGCCCGGGCCGCCGGGGTGAAGGTAGTGACCACATACGGGATGAGCGAGACCGGGGGCGGCTGCGTCTACGACGGCCTTCCCCTGGAAGGAGTGCGGGTGAGCATTGATGACCCAGACGCGGCGGGCGTGGGCCGGATCGTGCTCTCCGGGCCGGTGCTGGCATCCGGATACGCTGAGCGCGGAGCCCGCCCGGCCGGCGCGGCGAGCTTCCGCGAGCCGCCGGGCAGCAGCGCGGATGAGCCGGAGCGCCGCCGCGAGCTGGTCACCAGTGACCTGGGCAGACTGGTCGACGGACCGGACGGAATACGGCGGCTGGCGGTCCTGGGGCGCGTTGACGACGTCATCGTCACTGGCGGCGTCAAGGTCGCCCCGCATGAGGTCGAGGATGCACTGACGGCACTGCTGGGCGTCGCCCAGGCCTGCGTGGTCGGAGTGCCGGACGCCGAATGGGGCAGCGCCGTAGTCGCGGCAGTCGTGCCGGACACCGGCCGGGAGATCACAGACCGGGACGCCTGGGCGCAGCAGTGCCGGGACGCCGTGCGCAAGCACCTGGATGGGGCGCACACGCCCAAGCGGATCATCGTCCTCGACACGCTGCCGCTGCGCGGACCGGGCAAGGTGGACCGGCGGGCCCTGGCGCGCCGGCTCACTTCCGCCTGCCGAAACGCCGACTGAGTGGGGCAGAACTGGCAGAGAATGCACCACTTTCCCGCAGACGATGTCGCGGCCGAACCGAAAACGTCCCGAATACTGCCAATCCTGTGAAGGACCCGTGAGCGGCGGCCAGTGAAAGTGGTGCAGATTGTGACACCCGGTCCTGAGATAGGCTCTGCGCGCCCCAAGGAGGAACACATGACTGACCGGGATCTGCCCGCCGGTACCGAACCGCGCGCCACGAGCTGGACGGAGGTCGTGCGCCTGCGCACCCTGCCCGCAGCCGTCGCCCCGGTGATCCTCGGGGCGGGCGCCGCATCCGCCCTGGGTGCGGCCTCGGGCCCCCGGATCCTGCTGGCGGCCGGGGTGGCCCTGGCGCTGCAGATCGGCTCCAACCTGGCCAACGACTACTCCGACGGGGTGCGCGGCACCGACGACGACCGTACCGGCCCGCCCCGGCTGACCGCCTCCGGCCAGGTAGACCCGCGCCGAGTGAAATACGCCGCCTTCGGCTGCTTCGGCGTGGCCGGCGTGCTCGGGCTGATCCTGGTGGCGCTGTCAGGCCAATGGTGGCTGCTGGCAGCCGGGATTGCTGCGGTGGCGGCCGCCTGGTTCTACACCGGCGGTTCGCACCCCTACGGCTACGCGGGGCTCGGTGAGGTCTTCGTGTTCATCTTCTTCGGGCTGATGGCCACCGGCGGCACCGTGTACGTGCAGGCCGGGGGCGTGCCCGGGTGGGTGTGGCTCGCCGCCTGCGGCATCGGCCTGATCGCCTGCTCCCTGCTGATGGTCAATAATCTGCGCGATATCGCCACCGACCCGCAGCACGGGAAGATGACTCTGGCGGTGCGGCTGGGGGAGCGGGGCGCCCGCCGGGCCTTCACGGCCATGGTGACGACGCCCGTGGTGCTGGCGGCCGCGGCAGCCTGGTGGGCGCACGCCGACCTGACCGCGGCGTCCGGAGGATCACCCTGGGCGGCACTCGGCGGGGCCGTAGTGCTGCTCGCTTTCCTCACCGTCATGGCGGCACGGACCCTGCGGCCGGTGCGAGCCGGGGCGACCGGGCGCGCACTGATTCCGGCACTGCGCGACGCCGGTCTGTACGAGCTGGCCTACGGCGGCGCCCTCGCACTGGCCCTGATCGCGGCGGCGTGAGATTGGCCGGGGTGGAGCGCGGTCACTTGCCCCCCATCGCCGAGGCGGGCTAGCGTGCTGGCCATGGCCAACACGCACCTGACGACCCGGACCGCTGGCAGCGCACAGGCGCTCGCGGTCATGTGTCAGGTGCGCATGTGTCGGTGCTGTCAGGCACGCTGACCCTGTCCGTGAGGCGTGACGTCCGCCGCTAGCCCGACTAACTCAGTTTCCCCCCCAGTTCTGCGCTGCTCTGTAGTTCCTGTGCCGTCCGCCCGACCCGGGACGCAAACCCGACCTGGAACGAGCGCCGCGTAAATCTTGGAACAGGGCTATTCCCGTCGTCCGCCTGTGCCTGACAGCGATCCTCCCTTTCGGACAACGCCATTTCCGTCCGCAGCAGCGCGACGATCACGTCAATGCGCCTTGAGGAGAACCCCCATGTCCACTTCCTCCAACCCCGCCAACCACCCCGAGCACACGCCCGACCCCACCCCCGAACCCCAGGCCGGTGACATCACCGCCGAGAACGCCGCCGCCATCCTGGCCGCCGACGACGCCGACGCCGCAGATTCCCCAAATGCCTCACGCCTCACC
>NZ_PIZD01000025.1:0-19740 GCF_010365615.1 Actinomyces sp. 565 | reverse complement strand
GGCGCCGCCGAGCCCCTGCCGCTGGTGATCGGCGGCGACATCTGCGCCGCCCCGCTATACGCCGCCTACCACCAGGGCTACTTCGACGACGCCGGCCTGAACGTCACCCTTGCCCGCACCCAGCGCACCGAGGACACCAAGGACGCCCTCAGCGCCGGGAAGTACATCGGCGCCCCCGGCATCTTCTTCTCCTGGCTGGAGCCCATCTACAACGGCATCAACGCCAAGCTGACCGCCGGCTTCCACTCCGGCTGCCTACAGCTGGTGGTCAACAACGGCTCCCCGATCTCCTCCTACGCGGACCTGAAGGGAGCCACCATCGGCGTCCCCTCCCTGTCCTCCTCGGCCTTCGCCTACTTCTCGATCGGCCTGGCCAAGGCCGGCATCAACGTCGACCCCGAGCACGGCGACATCACCTGGACCACCATCGACGAGGACTCCCTGGGCACCCGCCTGACCAACGGCGACGTCGACGCGATCATGGGCTCCGACCCCGCCCCGCTGCTGCCCGTATTCGACGGCACCGCCCATGTGATCGAGTCCAATGACGACGAGCCCTTCTGCTGCTCCGTGGCTCTAAACGGCGACTTCGTGGCCAAGCGTCCCGAGGACGCCAAGGCGCTCACCGAGGCGTGGCTGAAGGGCTCGGACTACCTGGCCGCCTCGCAGGCCCACCGCAAGGAGATCGCCAAGATCGAGGTCGACAACAACTACGTCGCCGCCGACCAGTCCCTGGTGGAGGAGGTGCTGGAGACTTACGGCTGGGAGGCCTCGGCCACCGCCTTCCGCGAGGCCATCGAACCGGGCATCGAGGACTTCAAGCTCACCGGCTACATCGACTCCGGCATCGGCGCCGCCGAGCTCGCCGACACCGTTTACGCGGACCTGGGGATCAACCGGTGAGCGCCCAGGCACAGGCGGATGCGGCGGCGGGACAGCCCGTTCCCGCCGAAGACGCGGCCTCGGCCGGTGCTGCTGCGACGCGGCCCTACCGGACCCCGCCGCACCCCCACGAGGACGCTCACCGGCGCACCCACCTGAGTCGTCTCGCCGGGGCGGCGCTGGCCCTCTGGGTCGCGTACGTCGGAGTCGTCGTCCTCGTGCCCGACGCCGCCGATGCGCGCACGGCCAGCACGACGCCGCTGCTAGCGCTGGTCGGCACCTGGATCGCGGTGCTGGTCGGCTGGACGGCGGTAGCCCGGGCCCGCCCGGGTACCCCCGCGGCGGGGGCACTCGCGCACCGACTGCCGTGGATCGTGTTCTTCGGGGCCTGGTTCACCCTCTGGCAGCTGACCACGGTCAAGTCCGGGCTGCTGGACCCACCCTACTTCGTTGCCCCGGAGGTGCTGATCGAGGCCTTCCTCGGCGACTGGACGCTACTGGCTAGATGTCTGGGATCATCCGCCCTGCTGTTCCTGACCGGCTACGCCGTCGGTTCGGTGCTCGGCTTCGTCACCGGCCTGCTCATGGGCTGGTCGCGGCGGGCCGACTACTGGCTGCACCCACTGCTGCAGACGGTCGGGCCGGTGCCCGCGGCGTCACTGCTGCCGCTGGCGGTGCTCGTCCTGCCGACCACATACGCCTCGGCCGCCTTCATCGTCGCCTTCGGGGCCTGGTTTCCCATGGCGACCATGACGCGCGCCGGCGTGCGGGCCGTCCCGCGCTCCTACTTCGACGTCGCTCGCACCCTGGGCGCCCGCGAGTCCTTCCTGGTGCGCCGCATCGCGATTCCGGCGGCCCTGCCGGACATGCTCACCGGCCTGTTCACGGGCCTGGGCACGAGCCTGGCGGCGCTGATGACCGCGGAGCTGGTGGGCGTCGACCAGGGGCTGGCCTGGTACATCAACTGGGTCAAGGGTTGGGCGGACTACCCGCGCATGTACGTGGGCCTGGCCGTGCTCATCATCTTCTGCCGCGCGTTGATGATTCTGCTGTTCAAACTGCGCTCCTCGCTGCTGGCGTGGCAGCAGGACCTGGTGAGGTGGTAAACGATGACTGCTTCGACGCCCTCCGCCGGTTCAACAACTTCTGCGCCAACGCAGGCGGACACCGCGGGCATCCCCGCCCCCGGCGCCGAGCCCGCATCCCGCGGGGCGCGGGTACACCTGACCGGCATCAGCCATCACTACCCGTTACGGCACGACGTCGACCACGGCTGGGTGCCGGCCCTCATGCGGCTGGTTTCCCCCGCCGCCCGGGCGCGGTATGAGGCCGAATCCGCCAAGCCGGACCAGTTGCCGGTGCTGAACGGCATCGACCTGGATATCGCCCCGGGGGAGTTCATCTCCCTGGTGGGCCAGTCCGGCTGTGGCAAGTCCACGATCCTGCGGCTGCTGTCCGGCCTGGAGACTCCCAGCCAGGGCAGCGTCGTCGTCGACGGCGAGGCCGTGACCGGCACCGCCCCCGAGCGGGCCCTGGCCTTCCAGGACGCCACGCTGCTGCCGTGGCGCACGGTGCGGGAGAACGTCGCCCTGGGGCCACAGGCCCGTGGACGCCTGGAGCCGCGCCGGGTCGAGGCGGCGCTGGAAGTGGTGGGGCTGCGCGACTTCGCCGACGCCTACCCGACCACCCTGTCCGGTGGCATGGCGCAGCGCGCGGCCCTGGCCCGGGCCCTGGTCAACCGGCCGCGCCTGTTCCTGCTGGATGAGCCCTTCGGCAAGCTCGACGCACTCACCCGGCTGACCCTGCAGGATGAGATCGCCTCCCTGTGGGCCTCCCAGGGCTTCACGGCGGTGCTGGTCACGCACGACGTGGAGGAGGCGCTGCGCCTGTCCAACCGCGTCATCGTGCTCTCTGAGCGGCCCGCGCACGTGGTGGAGGACATTCGCGTGCCCGAGGGGCTGGGGAGTGACGAGGCCGCCCCCGAGTTCCAGCGGCTGCGCCGTCGTCGGTAAGCGCGCGGGCTCACTCAGCGGGTGGCGGCCTCCAGGGTGACCTCCGCGTCGGGCTCGCGGGTGATGCGGTTGCGCAGGTCGCGGCGCACGATCTCGATGGACCACATCCACACGATGTGGCCGAAGAACTCCGAGAAGTGCTCCGACCAGGTCTGGGCGCCGTCGATCCAGGGGAATGGGTTGGGGGCCCAGCCCAGCAGCGGCATGACGATTACGTGCGCGCCCACGTACACGAAGACGCCGAAGACGGCACCCTGCCACAGCTTGATCCGTGGGAAGTACTCGGCTGCGATGCAGTAGATCAGGCCAAAGACGATCGCAAAGCTGAAGTGCACGATGAAGGACATGATCGGCAGCTCGTTGTTGGAGAACGTGACCGTCAGGTGCGAGGTCTCCGGGGACATGCCGAACCACTCCAGCATCGCCTGCGGCGGGTTCGTGTCCGAGCGGATGCCGGGCGTGCGCGGCGGGAACGGCACCTCCCAGCCGAACTTGACCAGGGCGGAGAAGGTGCCGGCAATGAGGCCGACGAGTGTGGCCACGCCGACGCGGCGGCGGGACGGCTCGGTCGAGCCGAGCAGGCGTGTGATCCAGGCTGGCATGGGAACCTCCGGTATTGCGGCGGGGTCGCCGCGGCGATGATGAGCAAGCGCCTACGGCGCGCGCTCATCGGGGTCGACCAACGATTTCACGGCGCAGCGCCGGTGTCCAAGCGACCCGGCGGCGAAGGCGGGCGTCGAACTCGACACCCAACACCACCGGTAAGCGCATAGGGTGAAGCCGTGATCTACTACCAAAGGGACGATGAAGATGGCGGGACCGCGCTGGGTGTTGTCAGTGCCATCCTGGCGGTCGGCCTGACGTGCATCTTGCCGTTCGCGCTAGGTCTGTCGATCATAGCCGTGTCCTTCTTCCTGGAGGCGTTCCCGGAGTCCCTGTATGCGGCGGATATGGGGTTTCCCTTGCTGGCGCTGCTCTACTTTATGGCCTATGGGGCAACCTGGTACGGCGCCCACCGTTTTCTTTTGTCCCCCTGGACTGTGCAGGTGACTGAACGGGGTGTGCGCATTGGCAGGGACAACCTTCCTTGGCCGCGGCGGCGCGAGGAACTGATCATTGTTGAGAAGCATCGCCTGGGCGGGCGCATCCGCCACCGAGCTATTTACGACTCTAAATTCGGTCGCGTGCGCTTGCGCGCACTTGAGGCGTATACATACGGTAATTCCAACGCTGCGCGGCAAGCCGTGGAGGCGCGGCTGGACCAGGTCTGGGCGGCCTGTGAGCAGGCGCGCGAGGATGCGGCTGAAAGACGGCGCCAGGCGGCCGCGGAGCCGGGTGCGGACGCTCAGAAGTAATCAGAAGTAATAGGGGAAAGGCGACCAATCCGGCTTGCGGCGCTGAAGGAAGGCGTCGCGGCCCTCGGCGGCCTCGTCGGTCATGTAGGCCAGGCGGGTGGCCTCCCCGGCGAAGACCTGCTGGCCCGCCAGGCCGTCGTCCGCCAGGTTGAAGGCGTACTTGAGCATGCGGATCGCCTGCGGCGACTTGCCGGCCACGATGCGCGCGTACTCCAGGGCCCGCTCCTCGAGCTCGGCATGGGGGACGGCCTCGTTGACCACGCCCCAGCGCTCGGCGGTGGCGGCGTCGTAGGTGCGGGCCAGGAAGAAGATCTCGCGGGCCCGCTTGTCCCCGACCTGCCGGGCGAGCAGGGCGGAGCCGTAGCCGGCGTCGAAGGAGCCCACATCGGCGTCGGTCTGCTTGAAGCGGGCATGCTCGGCGGAGGCGAGCGAGAGGTCGCAGACCACGTTCAGGGAGTGGCCGCCGCCGGCCGCCCAGCCGGATACGGCCGCGATGACGACCTTCGGCATGGTGCGGATGAGCCGCTGCACCTCCAGGATGTGGAGCCGTCCCGCCCGGGCGGCGTCCAGGCGCTCTCGCTGTGCGGCGACGGCGGCGTCGTGATTGTCGGTGGTGGCTGCGACGCTCCCGACGACGGCGTCGGGGCGGGACCTCCCGGCGCCCTCTCCGGCAGAGGAAGCGGCCCCGGCGTCGTCGCCCGCCTTCTCGTACAGGTAGCCGTCCCGGCCGCGCACCCGCTGGTCGCCGCCAGAGCAGAAGCCCCAGCCGCCGTCCTTGGGGGAGGGGCCGTTGCCGGTGAGGATGACGGCACCGACGTCGCCGCTCATGCGTGCGTGGTCGAGCACCCGGTACAGCTCGTCGACGGTGTGCGGGCGGAAGGCGTTGCGCAGCTCGGGACGGTCCAGCGCCACCCGCACCACCGGCAGGTCGCGCACCCAGGCGCCGTCGGCGTCGCGCTCGCAGCCGCGGTGGTAGGTGACGTCGGTGAGTGCGCCCGGGCCGTCGCCGCGGTTGGCGAATCCGGCGACGTCGCGCCAGCGGAGAGGGTCGAAGATCTCCGAGACCCGCTGCGGCAGCGGGTGGGGCGACGGTGCAGCAGATGACGACTGGCTCATGCACACAGGGTAGGCGGTTCGCATACGGCTTGGCTCTCGTCTTGCCCGTGCCTCGACTAGTCCGCTTCGATCCGGTTGCCGTCTTCGTCAACGTAGTAGCCTTCATCATCTATTTCGGAGAAATTCAAGCGGCCGTCCTGAATCTCCTCGGCGAAGTGCTCGCGTGTCATTAGGCGCACTTGGCGGCCGCGCTTCATCATTTCCTCGTAGTTGAGAGTGGTGTCCCAGGGCTTGTCGAGCGTAATGATGATGACCGCATAGAAGATCCAGGTCACCAGGGTGAGGGTGAGTATTGAGGACGACGCCAACAGCGTGGCAGCGGCGGAGCCTGCTACGGCTGGGCAGATGAGCGAGATGACAGTCAGGGTCGGTCCCTCGGGGTCCTGCGAGCGCTTGGTGCGCATGATCAGTCGCGACGCCGTCGCGTCGAGAAGCTCCCGTATGACTGCGGCCACGATCGCGAATGCAACCACACGGTCAACGGTCAGGCCCGTGTGGGTCAACGCCGACAAGATCCCTGTGACGATGCCAAGACCGAGTCCATAAAGCAGAGTCATGAAGGCCCTCCCGGAGGCCAGTGCCCAGAGCGGGATTGCTGGGTGCCAGCGGGAGTCGGATTCCTGTGTTGTGGTCGCCATGGGTTCTCCTGATTGGCGCTTATCCGCCGATCTGTGGTCTGCGGACGTAAATGTGGCTGAGTGTAGGGAAAGTATGAGCTGAATCATAGGCTGATCTTCGTCAGGGTTGTGCGTGCCAGGCCACTGCACGAGCCGGATGTTCCGCTACGGCGGCGTCACTGCCGCCGACCAGGTTTGTTGGGCTCTTCCGGTTTGAGGGCGTGGCGCTGGACTCCGGGGTGACGTCGGGTGAGGCCTGCCCGCCCACGCGCTGACTTTTGGTGCCGAGTCCCGTGCGTAGTGCCCCAAAATGTCCAAGATCGGCATAAAGGCCGTTAGGGGCCGCTGGGGCCGTTTCTGAAACCGCATGATTCCAACGTCTTGCCAACGGTGCCCGGAAACGTCGGAGTCGTTTGTGCCGAACTCGGACATTCCGTCCCACGGCGAGGCGTCCGAGGCGCGCAACATGCCCGGCTCACAGTGCTCGCGCACACGCCAACCGCTCGACCCGGCTAGCCTGTGTCCATGACGCTCATGACGCAGAGCCCCCAGACCGCCTCGGACCCCGCCGACCGGACGGTTATCCCGCGCTCCGCCGGCGGCGGGCGGGTCGACTCCGAGACCGGCCGCCTGCGCGAGGTCATCGTTCACCGGCCCGGGCGGGAGATCGCCCGCATCACGCCGATCAACGCCAACTCCCTGCTGTTCGACGACGCCCTGAACATCGCCCGCGCCCAGGCCGAGCACGACGCCTTCACCGCCATCCTGCGCGCCGAGGGCGTGATCGTCCACGACTTCCGCGACCTGCTCACCGAGACCCTCGCCGTCCCCGAGGCCCGTCGCCTGGTCCTGGAGGAGACCGTCGGCCCGCAGGCGGTCGGCGTGTCCACCTCCGAGGTGCTCATCGACTTCCTGGGCGGCCTGCCCGACGCCGAACTCGCCGAGGTCCTCCTGGCCGGCATCACCCGCAACGAACTGCGCGAGCGCCTGGACCCCGCCGACGCCGCCACCCTGTTCGCCACCACCTACCTGTCCACCCTGGAGGGGCAGTTCGTGGTCACCCCCCTGCCCAACCACCTGTTCACCCGCGACACCTCCGCCTGGCTGTACGGCGGCGTGTCCGTCAACACCATGGCGCTCGCCCCCCGCCGACGTGAGGCCGTCAACTACGAGGCCGTCTACCGCTTCCACCCCGCCTTCGCCAGCCGAGTCGGCTCCGTCTCGGGCGGGGAAGGGGCGACGTCGTCGGACCGGACGCCGGGTGAGTGCGGCCCGCTGTGGGTGGAGCCTCACGGCGCCTCCCCGGCCACCGTCGAGGGCGGAGATTTCCAGGTGCTGGGTAACCGCACCCTGGTCATGGGGCTAACCCACCGCTCCAGTGCGGCCGGTGTGGAGCGCCTGGCGACCCGGCTCTTCGCCGACGGCGTCGCCGACCGGGTCATCGGCATCCACATGCCCGACCGCGCCTTCTACACCGAGCTCGACGCCGTCATGCACCTGGACACCCTCATGACCATGGTCGCCCCCGACACCTACCTGCGCTTCTCCGGCTTCAACGACGTCACCACCGTGGAGATCGAGCCCGGCGCCAACCACGGCTCCAGCAAGGGCTCCGCCCTGCGGGTAACCGTCCACGACGGCGGCGACATGGACGCCGTCCTGGCCCGGGCCGCCGGCATCGACGCCTTCAAGGTGATCAGCCCCGACATGTCCGACGAGGCCGAGGCGCTGCGCGAGCTGTCCCGCGACTCCTGCAACGTCGTCGCCCTGGCGCCGGGGCGGGTCATCGGCTACGCGCACAACCAGCGGGCCAACGATGTGCTGCGCCGGGCGGGTGTGGAGGTCATCGAGACCCCCGGCGTCGAGCTGGTGCGCGGTCGCGGCGGCGCCCACTGCATGACCTGCCCGGTCACGCGCGATTGAGCCGAGTGACGCCGAGCTTGCTCGGGTGTCCGAGGCGATTGAGTCGCGTGAGAGGCCTTGCCGTACACGCGCGACCGAGCCGAGTGACGCCGAGCTTGCTCGGGTCTCCGAGGCGATTGAGTCGCGTGAGAGGCCTTGCCGTACACGCGCGACCGAGCCGAGTGACGCCGAGCTCGCTCTGATGTCCGAGGCGACTGCGCGGCTCACTTCCCGACGATGCTGATCTCTCGCGCCTCGTCCCACGGCACCGTCCAGCCCGCGGCGTCGATCACCGTGGACAGCACCGCAGCGGTGAAGCCCCACACGAGCGGCCCGCCGTCGCGGGTGACGAAGGCGGGGCCCCGCCACACCTGTCCGCCGCGCTCCAGCACCCATGTACGCCGAGCCGCCGGATCCACGAGCGCACCTACCCCGACCCGCGTAGCCCACCTCGTCTCGGTGCCATCCAGCCGCATATCCCGAGGCGTCGCCCACCAGCCGAGCACCGGAGTCACCAGGTTCGCCGAAGCGGTCAGCGCCGCTTCCGGCAGCGCGCCGAGCACATCCACGTCGGACGGCTCGATGCCCGCCTCCTCCCATGCCTCACGCAGAGCCGCTGCCGCGGGATCGCCCCCGTCGGTCGGCTCCAGCCCGCCGCCGGGGAAGGCGACCTCACCGGGGTGGTGCCTCACCGCCGCGGAGCGCAGCGTGAGAACGACGTCGAGGTCGTCCACCGATGCCCCCTCGCCGTCGGCGCGCACTCCGCGGGATACCGCCTGCTCGCCCACCCCGAATAGGACGAGCACGGCCGAGCGCCGCAGGGCGCGCCCCGAGGACCTGAGCCCCTGCGCACGCTCCCGCCGCGACTCCAACCCGTCCAAGCGGGGTGCTGCCGCCGCCACCCGGCGAAGATCATCAACCACTCCCATGGGGGTGAGGCTACGGCTTCCTCATCGTCGGCGACGGTTAACGGCGAGTCGGCGGTGGTGACAATGGCAACCGGCTCTGGGAAGAGTCGTGTGGCGTCAGCTGACGTGCGCGGCCGCGGCGGTTGCCGCAGACGACGATGCCGCCTCAACCGAGCCGACCGGCGCCAATGCTGCGGCCTCGTCCGCGGGCCATGCCGCTTTCACCGGTGAATCAGGAACGGCGGGCTTAACGAGCGTTTCCGCACCCTCCGGCGACGCGACGGGACAGGGCCCCGCACTTGGTGCAGGTTATCGGCGTGAACGTGTTGCTTTAGGACGTGTTGTCGGCGTGAACGAGTGTTTTGGCGTGGCGGCGTGTGGGGGTGGTGTTTTTGCACGACCCTGGGTGACACTGCACGACCTTGGTGTGTTTTCCACGACCCCGGGGTGGTCGTGGAAAACACACCAAGGTCGTGGAACGCGGCCCGGGGTCGTGCAGTGCATACATATCCGACTCCGGTGGGGGTGCCGACTGAGCGTGTGGCACGGGACGGCTGCCGCCGCCCAGGCATGCCCTACGATCATCCCCTGAGCTCACGCCTCGAAAGGACCTTCGCATGCTCGCCATCCCGGCCCCAGACCCCGCCGTCCTCGCCTCGCTGAAGGGACGCAGCTTCCTGCGTGAACTCGATTTCACGCCGCAGGAGTGGATGACGCTGATCGCCCTGGCGGCACAGTTGAAGGCCGACAAACGAGCCGGCCGGGAGACTCAACACCTGAGGGGCAAGAACATCGCCCTGATCTTCGAGAAGACCTCCACACGCACCCGCTGTTCCTTCGAGGTCGGCGCCCACGATCAGGGCGCCCACACCACCTACCTGGACCCCTCCGGTTCTCAGATCGGCCACAAGGAATCCGTGGCGGACACCGCCCGCGTACTGGGCCGCATGTTCGACGGCATCGAGTACCGCGGCGACTCCCAGGCCAAGGTGGACCAGCTCGCCGGGCTGTCGGGCGTGCCGGTGTGGAACGGGCTCACCGACGACTGGCACCCCACCCAGATGCTGTGTGACTGCCTGACCATGCTGGAGCACACCGACAAGCTCACGCGCGAAATCGCCTACGCCTACGTCGGTGACGCCCGCTTCAACATGGGCCGCTCCCTGCTGGTGGCCGGTGCCCTACTAGGCGCCGACGTGCGCATCGTCGCCCCCAAGGAACTGTGGCCCGACGACGATTGCGTCGCCGCCGCCCAGGCCGTTGCCGCCGACACCGGCGCCCGCATCACCCTCACCGAGTCTGTGGACGAGGGCGTGGCCGGGGTGGACTTCGTACACACCGACATCTGGGTTTCTATGGGGGAGCCGAAGGACGTGTGGGCCGAGCGCATCGAGCTGCTGCGCGACTACCAGGTAAATGCCGCCCTGATGGCAAAGGCGGGGGAGCAGGCGAAGTTCATGCACTGCCTGCCCGCCTACCACAACCGCGAGACCACAATCGGGGAGGAGATCTACCAGGCCACCGGCATGGACGGCCTAGAGGTCACCGAGGACGTCTTCGAGTCCGAGCGCTCCATTGTCTTCGACCAGGCCGAGAACCGCATGCACACCATCAAGGCCGTCATGGTCGCCACCCTTGGGAATCCAGCGGCGGCAACGACGACGGCGCAGGCCGGCTGATCCGGGACGTCCGGTTATCCGGGGGTAGAGAATCTGCGGAGGCTGTGGACGAAAAGGTGCATTCACACTGGCCCTGGGCTCGGTGCGTGCGCTGACCTACCCCGAAGGCGTGATCGAGCCGCCCGCCGCGACGACAATTACCTCCGCGCTACCGGACGGGGATGAGCAGGTGACCCAGGAGCCTGCCGACACGGGCGCGAGCACCGACCGGCGGTGGGGTGCGACCATCGGCTGCCGAACTCAGTGGTGAACTCACATCTTACGAGCCGCCGCTGGAGGCGCTGACGAGCGTCGACGCCTCCCAAACCCAGCGTTTGACAGGCCTGGAGACCGCCAGCCGGGAGGACCATGCCGTAGATTCCGCCAGCAAGATGTTCTACGGCATGGACGAGGACTGACGGCGGAATCGTTGCCATTGGGCACTGATCATTACGCCCGGGCACCAGGCCCCGGCCGCCTGGCTATTCTGTCGGCGTGACCATCCCCAACCGCGGCCCGGAACCCGCGTCGGCACGCGTGCGCGGTGAACTCGATCTGGACGCCCTGCGTGCCGGCGTCGGCGGGCGGTTGCTGGCCGACATCGACCAGGCGGTTGTCTGGGACGTAGCCATGCGCACCCCCTTTCGCGGCCTGACCCGCCGCGACGGCGTGCTCCTGCACGGGCCCGCCGGATGGGGCGAATTAGCCCCCTTCTGGAATTACGACGCCGATACCTGCGCCCCCTGGCTCGCCTCCGCCCTGGAACAGGCCATCGTCGGCCACGCCGACCTACCCCGTTACCGCCAGACGGTACCCGTGAACATCACCGTTCCCGCCGTCGCCCCCGACCATGCCCGCGCCCTAATCGCCGCGGCGGGGGCGAGCGCCGCGACCGGCCCAGGCCGCAGCGCCTCCCGCCAGCCCGAAGCCGACCCCGTCACCGTCAAGATCAAGGTCACCGGTGCACGCGCCTCCGACCGCAAGGCGCTGGCCGCTGACGTGGCGCGCATCGAGGCCGTCCGCGACGCCGTCGGCCCGGGCGGCCGCATCCGCATCGATGTCAACGGTGCCTGGGACCTGGAGACCGCCCGCAAGATCCTGCCGCTGCTAGACACTGCCGCCCAGGGCCTGGAGTACGTGGAACAGCCCTGCGGCAGCACGCAGGCGCTCGCGGACCTGCGTCGCCTGGTCAATATCCCCGTCGCTGCGGACGAGTCTATCCGCCTGTCCGCAGACCCGCTGGCCGTGACCCGCCTGAAGGCCGCAGACGTGGCCGTCCTCAAGGTCGCCCCGCTAGGCGGCGTGCGCCGCTGCCTGGCACTGGCCGAACGCCTCGGCCTGCCCTCCGTCGTCTCCTCCGCCGTCGACACCAGCGTCGGCATCGGCGCGGGCGTAGTGCTCGCGGCCGCCCTGCCGGAACTCGAACACGCCTGCGGGCTGGGCACGGTGCGGCTGCTCGCCCGGGACGTCGCGGCCCCCTCCGCCGTGCCCGCCGACGGCGTCCTGCCGGTACGGCCCGTGCATGTCTCGCGGGCGCTGCTGCGCACGGCCTCCGCCGACGCCGAGGTCACCGCCCGCTGGCGCACCCGCCTGTCCCACATCACCGGCGCCCTGCAGCGCCGGCGTGAACGTGAAGCCGCGGACCCCGGCCTCGCCGTGGCAGGACTGCGCCTATGACCGCCTCGCCGCCGTCACTTACCGCTGCCCGCGCCATCGTGACTTCACTGATTCGCGGCGGCGTGCGCCAGGTGGTGCTCGCCCCCGGCTCCCGCTCCGCGCCCCTGGTCCCCGCGCTAGCCGCCGCTGAACGCGAAGGGGCACTGCGGGTGCGCGTAGTCATTGACGAGCGCACCGCCGGGTTCGTAGCCCTCGGCTGCGCCCGCGCGGAGCTGCTGGCCGGAACCCGCCGCCCTGCCGCCGTCGTCACTACCTCCGGCACCGCCGTCGCCAACCTGCACCCGGCTGTGGCGGAGGCCGACGCTGCCGGCGTGCCCCTGCTGCTGGTGACCGCCGACCGGCCCCACGAGGCGGTCGGCACCGGCGCCAACCAGACCACCGAGCAGACCCGCGTCTTCGGTGCGGCCCCGCGCACAGTGGTGGACCTGCCCGCAGACATCACCGCCGACCTGGGGGAGAGGGCAGGTATGAGTGCCCTCGCCGGCCAGGTGCGCCGGGCAGTGGACGCCGCCACCGGTGCCCTGACCAATGACCCGGGCCCCGCGCAGCTAAACGTCCGCTTCCGGCCCCCGCTCGCGCCCGAGCCCGGCTTCGACGACGCTGCCGGTGCTTACCGGAGTACTGCACCGCTGCCGCCGGGCGGCTCCCCAGGAGCCTCGGCCGGTGCCGCCGCACCTGTTGTTGTCGCCCCCGCCACTCTGCTGCGCCCAGTGGGTGCGCAACCAGGTCCTGAGGGCTCTGGACCGGGGCGCCGGGAGCGGCGCGGCGTCATCGTCGCCGGGGACAGCGGCGACGCCTCCGGTCGTCATGCGCGCGCCCTGGCCGAGTACCTGGACTGGCCGCTGCTGGCGGAGCCGACCTCTGGGGCCCGTGGCGGCCCCCAGGCCCTGACCCGCTACGCCGAGCTTTTGGCGGCCCCGGAGGGGACGCGGCTTGCCGCGCAGGTTGAGCACATCGTGGTTGCCGGGCACCCCAGTCTCACACGACCGGTCGGTGCCCTGCTCGCCCGCGAAGACCTGCATATCGACGTGCTTACCTCCACCTCCCGCTGGACGGATGTAGCCGGTACTGCCGCGCGGGTCGTGCCGCTCCACGCGGCTGCCGCAGCGTCTGCTGACCACAGCTCCGTAGCCGCGGTCGGCGACGGCAGCGCGTCCCCGCAGCCGGCCGACCTTGCCGCCGCGCTGGGCCTCGGCCCCGGCCCGCGCGACTGGACGGCGCAATGGCGCGGCGCGGTTGCAGCACTGCCCGCCGTCGGCCTGCAGCCGGGGTCCGGGGCACTGACCGCGGACGCTGCCGTCACCGCGGTGTGGGATGCCGCTCTGCGTGCGCCAGCCGGTGCCGCACCCCTGCTCGTGGTCGGTTCCTCCATGACTATCCGCCGGCTGGACCGGCTGGCCGCGCCCGCGTCAGGACCCGCGCCGGCCGCAGTCGCCAACCGGGGACTGGCCGGCATCGACGGCACCCTCGCCACTGCACTGGGCGCTGCCACTACTGGTCGGCCCGTGCGCGCCGTCGTGGGAGATCTCACCTTCCTCCACGATGCCATGAGCCTTTCGCGCGGGAGGCTGGAACCAGAGCCCGACCTGCAGGTCGTTGTCATTGACGACGGCGGGGGTGCCATCTTCTCCACCCTGGAGTACCCCGCGGTGATGCCGCAGGCAGACTTCGCCCGGTTCTTTGCGGCGCCGCAGGCTACCGACCCGGGGGAGCTTGCGGCGGCCCTGGGCATCAGGGTCCGCCGACCTGCCGACCTGGGCGCGATGCAGGCCCTGCTGACCGAGCCGGTGCGGGGGCTCAGCGTGGTACACGTGCGCGTATGATCTTGTGTACCGTGCCTGTGGCGCTTTCCACCACCGACGCGTGATATCAAGCCTAAACACGAGTTTCACAGGTAAGTCCCAGACTAGTGTCGGAGATGACTCAGGTCATGCGTATTGGGTTTGAGACGTCTACTGAGCGGGCTGAGGCCCGAGGAGGAGAGCCATGAGCACGAACGATCCCTTCGCCGCATCCGGGGACGCCAACCGGCCGTCGAGCGATGACACGCAGCCTCTGGGCGGCGGCCCGGCATCGACTCAGCCAGGCTCCGGTTACACGGGCACCGGTGGTGGGAGTGGCGCCGCCTACGGGCCCGGACCTGACGGAGTCGGCGCTTCGGGTTCTTCGTCGCCCTACACGTCCGCGCCCCAGGCGCCTGCCGGGTACAACTTCGGTCGCAACTCCGCGTCGGGCTCCGGATCCTCCCCCTACGCGCCGTCCGGGCAGGCCGCCGGCTCCTGGGCCTACGGGAATACCGCCGACCAGGCCTCCGGTGCGGGTGCTTACCAGAGCCCCTACCAGCAGCTGAGCGCACAGAGCTCCAGCGCTGCCGGGAGTGCTCAGCCACCCTTCCCGCCGCAGAACCAGCCACAGGGTCAGCCGCTGACTCCCTCGGGTCCTGAACCCCGCGGGGGCAGCCGCGGTCCGGGGTGGGGCGGAGTGATCGCCACGTCCCTGGTGACCGCCCTGCTCGCCTCCGGGGGTGCGGTGGCCGCGGTGCACTATCTGGGAGACGGCGATGACTCCGCCCGCTCCTCCTCGGCGCCGACGGCGATTGCCACCGGTTCTACGACGCAGACCGTCTCCTCCACCGGCACTGCCCCCGACTGGGAGGCTGTCACCGCGGCCGTGTCCAACGCCGTCGTCTCCATCACCGTAGCTGTCAGTGAGGGCACGGCCGTCGGCTCCGGCGTTATCTACGACTCGTCCGGACATATCATCACCAACAACCACGTGGTCGCCGGTGCCTCCAAGATCCAGGTGACGCTGGCGGACGGGCGCATCTACGAGGCGGAGACCACCGGTACCGACCCGGCCACCGACCTGGCCGTCATTGAGCTGGTTGACGCCCCGAATGACTTGACGGTAGCTCAGTTCGGCAACTCCGACGATCTGGTCACGGGTGAGAATGTCATGGCTATCGGCAACCCGCTGGGGCTGTCCTCCACGGCTACCACCGGTATCATCTCCGCCCTGAACCGCCCGGTGGTTACCGTCCAGGAGGAGACTGACACATCCAACCAGGGTGGCTCCTCCCTGCCGGATCAGCTCAGTGGCCTGCTGGGGCACTCGCAGACAACCACCACGCAGGTATACACCAACGCCATTCAGATCGACGCGGCGGTGAACCCCGGCAACTCCGGTGGCCCGCTGTTCGATGACACCGGTGCCGTCATCGGCATCACCAGCTCGATCGCCAGCATGTCGAGCTCGGCGGAGTCGGCAGGCTCAATCGGCATCGGCTTCGCGATCCCGTCCAACCTGGCGCAGAAGGTCGCCGACCAGCTGATTGAAAACGGCACGGCCACGCACGCCTACCTGGGTGTAGCGATCGGCGATGGTGGAGCCACCACCTCCGAGGGCGTGACTCGGGCCGGTGCCGAGGTCGGCGATGTTGAGTCCGGTTCCCCCGCGGATCAGGCCGGTATCAAGGCGGGTGACGTCATTACCGCAATCGATGGGAAGGCCACCAGCCAGGCGGCCGCGCTGACCGGCTTCGTGCGGCAGTACTCCGCCGGGGACGAGGTCACCTTGACCGTTATCCGTGACGGCGCGGAGATCGAGATTCCCGTCACCTTGAAGGAGCGCCAGGACTCCTGAGCAGCAGCGGGTCGAACCGACTGAAGTCGGCTGGGCATCGGCTGAATTGGCCGGGGCGTCAGACGGGCGTCCCGGCCAATTCATGCACGGACTCAGGCGAAGACGACTGTTCGGTGACCGTTGAGCAGCACCCGGTGCTCGGCGTGCCAGCGCACGGCCTGCGCGAGCACCCGCCTCTCGACGTCCTGCCCCTTGGCGCGCAGCGTATCCACGGAGTCCTCGTGGCTGGCGCGGGTGACGTCCTGCTCAATGATGGGACCCTCATCCAGGTCCGGGGTTACGTAGTGGGCGGTCGCGCCGATCAGCTTCACGCCGCGCTCATGGGCCTGCCGGTAGGGGTTGGCGCCCTTGAAGCTCGGCAGGAACGAGTGGTGGATGTTGACCACTGCGCCGTGGAGGCGCTCGCACAGGGCGGGGGAGAGGATCTGCATGTAGCGAGCCAGCACCACCAGCTCAACATCCAGGGAGTCCACTAGCTCCAGCAGCTGCGCCTCGGCGTCGGCCTTGGTCTCCTTGGTGACCGGGACGTGGTGGAAGGGGACCCCGTAGAAGTCGGCCACCGGCTGCAGGTCCTCATGGTTGCCGACCACGCCGACGACGTCGATCGGCAGGCCCTGGCTGCGGGCACGGAAGAGCAGGTCGGTCAGGCAGTGGCCCTCCTTGGAGACCATGATCAGGGTGCGCATGGGGCGGCCGACCTCATCCAGCGACCAGGTCATGGAGTAGGTGCGGGCTAGCTCGGCCAGGTCCTTCTCCAGCTCCTCCCGGGCCACGGTGGTCATCACCTGGACGCGCATGAAGAACAAGCCGGAGACCTCGTCGCCGAACTGCTTGGACTCGGTGATGTTACCGCCGCGCCGGGCCAGTGCGCCGGAGACGGCGTTGACGATACCGGGGCGGTCTGGGCAGGACAGTGTCAGCACGAGGTGGCGGGCGTCGGCGGGCATGGCGGGAGCGGACGTGGTCATGGCAGGAGGGTAGCCGGGCCGGATGGGGGCGGGGTAACAGGTACCGGGCAGGTGATGAATTGACGGCGGGGCGGGCCGGGCTGGGGCGGGCCGCTACAGCCCGACCGCCCGCCGCTCGTGCTCAGCCCTGGCGGGCCTTGAAACGCGGGTTCTTCTTGTTGATGACATAGGTGTGGCCGCGGCGGCGCACCACCTTGCTGCCCGGCTGCTTGGCAAGTGACCGGATGGAAGCGCGGACCTTCATGGAATCTCCTTTCAGCGACGTGCGGGGGTATCAGCGGGAGCGCTTGCCGTAGCGCCTCTCGAACTTCTCCACCCGGCCGGCTGTGTCTAGAACGCGGCCCCTGCCCGTCCAGAACGGGTGCGAGGCGCTGGAGATGTCGACGTCGACCAGCGGGTAGGTGTTGCCGTCCTCCCATTGGATGGTTCGGGGCGAGGTGATGGTGGAACGCGTGAGGAAGGCGAAGTCGGCAGACTTGTCACGAAAGACCACTGGGTGGTAGTCGGGGTGGATTCCCGGGCGCATGTGGTGATTCCTTCTCGAGCTCATGTGGGACTGACTTTGGTAGCAGCGTCGGAATGGAGGTCCGAAGGACCTATCAGGACGACTTGGTGATGCCGGGTAATTCGCCGCGTAGGGCCATCTCCCGGAAGCGGATTCGGCTGACTCCAGCCTTGCGCAGATAGCCGCGCGGGCGGCCGTCAACGGCGTCACGGTTGCGCAGCCGCGTGGGGGAGGCGTCGCGGGGCAGCGCGTGCAAGGCGGCCATGGCTGCGCGACGCTCATGCTCGGTCAGGGCGGGACTGACGCTAGCCCGTTTCAGCTCCGCTCGCCGCTCGGCGTAGCGAGCTACGGTCCGGCGGCGGCGCGCATCGGCTACGCGCTTGGACTTCTTGGCCATCAGCGGGACTCCTTGAATTCGACATGCCTGCGGATGATCGGGTCGTACTTGCGAATGACCAGACGGTCCGGTGTATTACGACGGTTCTTGCGGGTGACGTAGGTGTATCCGGTGCCGGCGGTGGATACCAGCTTGATGACCGGACGCAGATCCCTGCCCTTGGCGGATGCCATCAGACTCGCTCCCCTCTGGCGCGCATCTGCGCGACAACGACGTCAATGCCCAACTTGTCGATGATCTTGATGCCCTTGGCGCCGACCGTGAGCGTGACCCTTCTTCCCAGAGAGGGCACCCAGTAGTGCTTGGTCTGCAGGTTGGGCAGCCACCGACGCTTTGAGCGGCGGTGTGAATGTGAGATCGAGTACCCCGTGGCTGGGCGGGCCCCTGTGACTTGGCAGTAGCGGCTCATGGGGCGCACTATATGCGAACGATTCCCGTTATCGTCAACTGGAGGTGCCGTGCACTGCCTCACGCTCATCAGCGCCGTCGACCCGCTGCTGCTTGACCTGGCCGCTCTTGCCCTACACGGCGAGGAGGCACTCGTCATTCAGGCGACCCTTGTCCCCGAGCAAGGCGAGCATGGAGTCATACGACTCGCCACTATGTCGCCGATTGAGTCGGACTCGGGCACGGTCTCGAGTGCCATGTCAGTCATCGACGTCCCCCGCTCCCGGGAGTGCTGGACCTGTTCCCTACGGGAGGTGCTGATCGCCGTCGGCGCGGACCGAGCTCGAATCGAAGCGGACGGAACCACCGTTATCCTGCTGCCGGTCGGGGTGGAACTAGTGCACCTGGTCCCGGGTCTGGCTGTGGAGCTCGAACTGATGCCGGGCGTGACACTCGCCGGAGTCGCGCACGTCATTGACCTCGACTCCGCTGCTGACCAGTTGCTGGAGCACCGGTCGTTGGCCGCATTCGCCGGCGGGGCGTACGCCGACGACGGCCGCTGCAGCGGTGAGATACACATGGCCGGCATCGGCTACGCGGACGTGGTTGTTACCCTCGGCGAGGATCCGGTCGGGCGTGACCTAGTAGAGCATCTGCGCCCCCACGACACGCTGCTGCTACCGGGCTTGGACACGCCAATGCTTCCGGAGCTGCTAGCGGTCCGGCACGATGCTGCGCTGGCTCTGGCGCGCGTGCATCCTGCCACTACCAGGGCGTGGGGAGGACCCATTGAGCACGGGGTGCGCACGCTGGACCTGTTTTCCGAGCTGCCCTTCCACCCGGGGCGGCTGCGCGAATTCGTCGCCGATCTGGCCGGTAATGGTTTGCTTGCCCGCGGCTGCTTCTGGCTGCCCAGCCGCCCTGGGCGCGTGTGTGCCTGGGAGGTGGCCGGTGGAGTTGTCAGTGTGGGGGATGCCGGGCCCTGGGATGCAGCGCTGAGTGTGAAAGTGAATTCGCTGGAGGGCGCGGCTCTAGGGCAGAAGCAGGGCGGTGGGAAGGGGCCGCGCTGCCACCTGGTTGTCACGGGTATTGCGGATGAGGCGCAGTGTGCGCGCGTTGCCGACGTCTTTCACCGGATACTGCTGCGACCGGAGGAGATGGGTGAGGCACTGGCCTGGGTCGGGGTCCCGGACGGCCTGGAGGACTGGTTCGGGCAGGAGTGAGCGCTTCCCCGATGAAGTGAGGCGGTCGGTGGGGGCGTATTGTCGCAGCTCGTGCGAGGTTGACCGGCTGTTTACAAGACAGCTGCTCTAGCGATGCGGATCATCCCCGCTCGCGCGGGGTCGACCACCAGCTGCGCCACACGTTCGCGACCGAGCTCGGATCATCCCCGCTCGCGCGGGGTCGACGCGGTGCGCGGCTCGAAGAACTGCACCGCGCTGGGATCATCCCCGCTCGCGCGGGGTCGACCGAGCGTTCCCTCACGCCACCGCTTCCACGCGGGGATCATCCCCGCTCGCGCGGGGTCGACCAGCGCGTGCTCGGTGTTCAGGCGCGCCAGGAGGGATCATCCCCGCTCGCGCGGGGTCGACTGGGGCCACCCCTAACCCCACCCCCATAGCGGACGGATCATCCCCGCTCGCGCGGGGTCGACCGATCAAGTGATGGGGGATATCTTGGCTTCAAGGATCATCCCCGCTCGCGCGGGGTCGAC
>NZ_PIZD01000024.1:0-22869 GCF_010365615.1 Actinomyces sp. 565 | reverse complement strand
CAAAACCCATGAGACTCAACCGTCCCAGAAGTCATGAGACTCAACCGTCCCAGAAGTGTGGAGACAGCACAGGCACCCGGCGGTACGTACCGTCGTTGGAAGTGCCGAAGCGTTGATGCAAAGTGCCGAACCGTCGCGCGAAGTGCCGAACCGTCACCCGGTGCGCCCGGGCGAACCGCCAGGTCCGCGCCCGGGCGGTCATGTCTGCGCCCGGGCGGCGTGCCGAGTTGGGCACCAAGATCACCGGCGGGCGTCGTCAACGGTCGCGGTCCCCGGTCCGGCGCCCTGATGATCTCACCGGCCCTAACGAATCGTCCCCGCGAGCCAACACCGCCAGCCCGAGAACATCCCTGGTTCGGCGAGAACGTCCTTTATCAGCCCCAAACCCTCCCGAACGCGGAGGGCATGGGGATGACGAGGTCGTACTCGCCAGATCGGCGCCCACCGACCCCAACCACCACACCCTCAAACCGGAAGAGCCAGTTAAGGGTTTTCTGAAGGCCTTTGAAGTACACGGCGGACCGCTAACTGGCGTTGCAAACGAAAACACGGCCACGGTCTGGCTAACCCGCGTTGTTGGTGGCCTGCCTGCAGGTAGCGCGGTCCTTGATGAGGCGCTGACGCAGGGAGGTAAGAGCAGTGACGAGTATCGGGAGATCGCGTCGGGCGGTTGCGGCCACAATCTTGGGATCAACCTCCAGGTAGCCATGCGCAATGCGATTGCGCATCCCCCTGAGAACGTGCCACTCGCCCTTGTTAGCCTCGTCTCGAATATGGGGCGGGAGTGAGCCGAGTGCTTCGATGCCTGCTGCCAGCCGAAGCGATATCGCATCGAGCGTCATCGGGTCTGTGAGGTCGCGCTGTGCGTAGGACTGGGCGAGCTCAAGGTGGTGGAGAGCCTCGTCAATGAGCTCAAGCGGTGTCCGGCTTGTTGGGCTCATAGGGGAACCGCCTGTTGTAGGACCCGATCGCGCATATACGGGGCTATGGCGGAGTCAGGGACGACGTCAACCCCGGTTCCGAGGATGCCTTCAAGGCGTGCCTCAAGCTGCGCCAGTTCCATGAGGCTCATGACTCGATCCATGTGGAAAAGCAGGTCGGTGTCTGAGCCTTCATGTTCTGCGCCGCTGGCAACGGATCCGAAGACTCTTACGTGGGATCCACCCGCCTCTTTGATGCAGTTGATGACCTCCGTGCGGTGTTTGCGTAACCGACGAGCAAGCGGGGTTGTGCCATGAAAGCGGAGGAGGCGCGACACCTCGGGTTGAGAACGACCGATTTGGTTGGCAATCTCGGTTTGCGTCATGCCTGCGCGATGGGCGGCACGTACTGCAGAGACGAGACGTGCGCGAGCCTCGCGTACGGTCTCGTCGGTTTTCCGGGCGATTGTTGCGAGCTCGGAGGCATGAGAGGGCGCCGACATGACTAGAGTATAGCAATTCTTATATCAGAAGGTAAGTCGACTGCGTGTGACCTGATCGCGTCCGCACGGCGGTTGGTGAGGCGTCAGTCGTCTGAGCGCAGCTTGGCGCGCAGGTCGTCCCAGTAGGCCAGTCGCTCGCGGATGCGCCGTTCGTGGCCGTGGTCGGTGGGCTCGTACAGGCGCTCGCGCTGCTCACGGGGCGGGAGGTCCGCGGGCATGTAGTCGGCGCCGGAGAATCCCTCCGGGGTGTCCGGGTCATACTGGTAGCCCTCGCCGTAACCCAGCTCTTTCATCAGGCGGGTCGGCGCGTTCAGGATGTGCGCCGGCGGCATGAGCGAGCCGGTTTGCCGCGCCAGCTTCGTCGCCCGCCCCAGGGCCCGGTAGACACTGATCGACTTCGGCGCCGTCGCCAGGTAGACGACCGCCTGGGCGATGGCCAGCTCACCCTCCGGGGAGCCCAGCCGCTCGTAGGCGTCCCACGCGGCCAGAGTCATCTGCAGCGCGCCGGGATCGGCCATGCCCACGTCCTCGGAGGCGAAGCGCACCAGGCGCCGCACGACATACAGTGGGTCCTCCCCGCCGGCGA
The DNA here is from genome assembly GCF_010365615.1 of Actinomyces sp. 565. Lineage (NCBI taxonomy): Bacteria > Bacillati > Actinomycetota > Actinomycetes > Actinomycetales > Actinomycetaceae > Actinomyces > Actinomyces sp. 565. Next base: position 20,860 of record NZ_PIZD01000024.1, on the reverse strand, counting down.
GCATGCGCGCCAGCCAGTACAGGGCGGCGTCCGGGTCGGAGCCGCGCATGGACTTGTGGAGTGCGGAAATGAGGTTGTAGTGCTCCTCGGAGGACTTGTCATACAGGGGCGCGCGGGAGGCGACGACGGCGGCCAGGTCCTCCTCATTCAGGTCAACCGGCCCGGTGGTAGCGGCGCCTGCGCGTATGGCGGAGTCCTCGGCCGCGGCCAGCTCAGTGCTCGCAGATCGACCAGCGGGTGCGGTCGCGGCTGGGCTGGTACCGCTGCTCTCCTGTGAGCCCGTCACCCCCTGGGAATCCGCATAGCCGATGACCTGCTCGACCATGCCCAGCAGGTAGCGGCCGTCGCCGTCGGCCATGGTCAACAGCGCGCGGCGGGCGCCGTCGGTTAGGGGGAGCCGGCGCCCGAGCAGCGCCTCGGCGCGGGTGAGGAGCTCGGCGAGGGCGGCGTCGTCGAGCCGGTGCAGCACCAGAACCTGGCAGCGGGACAGAAGCGCCCCGTTGAGCTCGAAGCTGGGGTTCTCGGTGGTGGCGCCCACGAGCACCACGGTGCCGTCCTCCACGTACGGCAGGAAGGAGTCCTGCTGGGCGCGGTTGAAGCGGTGGATCTCGTCGACGAACAGCAGCGTCCCCTCGCCGACCTCGCGGCGACGTGCCGCTGCGGCAAACACCTTGCGCAGGTCGGCTACGCCGGAGAAGGTGGCCGAGACCTGCTCGAACACCAGGCCGGTGCGGTCCGCCAGCAGCCGGGCGATGGTGGTCTTGCCGCAGCCGGGCGGGCCCCACAGGATGATCGAGGCCAGGCGTCCGGCGGCCGCCATTCGTCCCAGCGGGGCGTCCGCGGCCAGCAGATGGTGCTGACCGACTACCTCGTTGAGCGCACGCGGCCGCAGTCGGTCCGCCAGCGGCCGGGTGGGATCGTCGATGATCGGGCCGCCGGCATCGGCCGCGGCGTCGAAGAGCGAGGGGGCGTCCTCCGTACTCATAGCTCCAGGCTACGGGGTGACCCCCGACACCGTCTGCGCGCGGCTACTGCGGCGTCTGCCAGGTGGTGGCGCTGCCCGCACCCTGTTCGCCGTTGTAGGAGCACGGATCCGGGGCGCGGGCTTGGCCAAGGTGGCACTGAATGCACCACTTTAGGGACGTGTCCGGGGGCGAGTGCTCGGTGATTCTGTGGAATCTGGCTGTTTCTGACAGTGTGGTGCGCGCGATGCGATTGAAAGTGGTGCATCTGGTGACAGGTGTGGGCCTGCGGGTGGGTGGCAGTACGGGAAGGGGCTTGCCGCTGACCGAAAAATAGCTATCATATTGCTATAGCTGTCGCGGGTGTCTGGAGGGTGTCGCCTCCGCCGCAGCGGCAAGAACTGGAGTCATCATGTCCACGGAGCCCCGCGTCCCCACCGCCCAGCAGGAGTCCAGTGCCGTTAAGGGACGAGTGGACATTGTGGAGCGTTCCGCCGCCAGTTCCGGATCCGGTGTGGCGTTCCTGGTGCTGCTCCTGCTGCTGGGGCTGTTCGGCCTGTCTGTCGCGGTCTTTGTTGCAGGCGCTATCGCCGTGGACCAAGGCAATTCAGGTGGGGTGCTGCGTCTGGGCGTAGGTGCGGTGGGCCTGATCATCCCGCTGCTGCTGTTCACCTCCTTCACCATCGTCTCCCCCGGGCAGACCAGCGTGCGCCAGTTCTTCGGCCGCTACATCGGCACCGTGCGCCGTACCGGCCTGGTCCTGGTGCCGCCGCTGACGTCCGGCAAGAAGGTATCCATCAAGGTCCACAACTTCGAGACCAATGAGATCAAGGTCAACGACCTTGATGGCAACCCCGTGGAGATCGCGGCCATTGTCGTCTGGCAGGTGGCCGACACGGCCCGGGCGGTCTTCGCGGTCGAGGAGTACGAGGCCTTCATCAAGGCGCAGGCGGAGTCGGCACTGCGGCACGTGGCCACCACCCACCCCTACGACGAGCCCGGCCCCGGCGAGACCTCCCTGCGTGGCGGCACCGACCTGGTCTCCGCCGAGCTGGCCGAGGAGGTGGCCGCGCGCGTGGCGATCGCCGGACTGGAGATCATCGAAGTGCGCATCTCCTCCCTCGCCTACGCGCCGGAGATCGCCCAGGCGATGCTGCAGCGGCAGCAGGCCGGCGCCGTCATTGCCGCGCGCGAGCAGATCGTCGAGGGTGCGGTCACCATGGTGGATCAGGCCCTCAAGCGGTTGGAGGCCGACGACATCGTCTCCATGGACGACGAACGCCGCGCCCAGATGGTCTCCAACCTGCTGGTGGTGCTCTGCTCCGACCAGCGCACCCAGCCCGTCGTCAACACCGGCTCCCTGTACGCCTGAGGTCGGCTCGGTGACGGAGGGCGCCGATGACGGGCGGTAAGCGCAAGCAGGTCCTGCTGCGGCTCGACCCGGCGGTCCACGCGGCCATCGCCAAGTGGGCCGCCGACGACCTGCGCTCGGTCAATGCGCAGATCGAGATCATCCTGCGGCGCGCCCTCGACGACGCCGGTCGGGGAGTCAAGGCCGCACCCATGCGGGGGAGGGGTCGGCCCCGGAAGGATGCCGACGCCGGCGATGGCGGTGCCGAGGAGGCCGGCGTCGAGGATTGACGGCGCGCGTGGGCTCGACCGGTGGAGCGACAGCGCAGTCGAGCGCGGCAACGGGGCCGAAGCGGACTCTCGTGGCGTGCCGGAGCTGTGCCACACTCGATGCGCGTATCCCAACGGCTCTCGCTGAGGAGGACCGCCGCTTTGTGGAGGTCATAGCAGTCGACTGGCGGGGCGCAGCCCGGATGCGTGGTCGGGGGTACCGGAATCATGGGTGTCCGGATCTATGACAAACGGGTCCGGCGGCGTCGGTGACTGCGGACGAATCGCTGGAATCATGCGGGTGCCGGATCGGGGCTGGCGGGCATCGGTGGTCGTTTGTCATCGATTTTGACACCGTGTCTCCGGACAGCCGGTTCGCAGACCGCCGGGCGGACAGTGGGGCAAGGCCTGACCCAGGTGCGTCACCTGGTACCGGATACGTCTCCATATAGGAACCGAATTCCTTGCCGAGCTCGTAGTCGGGGCCTCCGGGTGGCAGTTCGACGCCGCGAAGACGGAAGCCGGACGAGAAGCTGTGATAGTCCATTGGCAGTCAGCGCCCGTCGTCTTGAGCCAGATGCTCCGCCAAGTAGCGCCCCGTGATCGAAGCCGGGTCGGCGACCAGCTGCTCCGGAGTGTCGGCGGCGACCACGCGGCCACCCGCCTCGCCGCCCCCGGGCCCCATGTCGATGACGTAGTCGGAGTTCACGATCACGTCCAAATCGTGCTCGATCACCACGACCGTCGCGCCGGCTCCGACGAGCCGGTCGAACACGTCCAGCAGCTCCTGCACATCCAGGGGGTGCAGGCCGATCGTCGGCTCGTCGAACACAAACACCGCATCCTCCTGCCGCCTGCCCATTTCGCTGGCGAGCTTGAGGCGTTGGGCCTCACCACCGGAGAGCGCGGGAGTGTCCTCCCCGAGCGTCAGGTACCCGAGTCCGAGATCATCCAGGACGGAGAGCCGCTCGTGGATCTTCTTACTGCCCGTGAACACCTCCAGGGCCTCGCTGACGTCCATGCCCATCAGCTGCGGCAGCGAGTAAGACTCCTTGGAGTGTCGCGGCGTCCAGAGGATCTCCTCGGCGTCTTCGCCGTAGCGCTGTCCACCGCAGTCCGGGCAGGTGATGGTCACATCCGGCAGGAACTGCACGTCTAGGGAGATCTGCCCGGTGCCGTCGCAGGTGGGGCAGCGCAGTGAGCCGGTGTTGTAGGAGAACGCGCCGACCTTCAGGCCCCGCGCCTTGGCGTCATCCGTGCCGGCGAAGGTCTTTCGAAGATGGTCGAGTATGCCGCTGTAGGTGGCGACGGTTGAGCGGATGTTGGTGCCGATGGGTGAGGCGTCGATCAGGTTCGCCCTGCGAATGCCCTCGGCTTCGATGCGCCTGACGTGAGCGGGCAGTGCCTGCCCCTCGCACCGGGCCCGGAGCCCGGGGATCAGACTCTCCAGCACCATGGTGGTCTTGCCGGAGCCGGACACGCCGGTGACCGTGGTCAACCGTCCCCTCGGCACCTCCACGTTCAAGGCGTGGACCGTGTGTATGGGGGCGGTCTCCAGGAGGATCGTCCCCAGGTCGAACATCTCGGAACGGTCGGTACGGCGTCGGCTCAGCAGCTCCGCACCCTCGGCCAGGAAGGGAGCGATCTTCGAGCGCGGGTTGCGGGAGACCTCGTCGATGCTGCCCTGGGCGATGACGGTGCCGCCCTGGCTTCCGGCCAGGGGACCCATTTCGATCATGTGGTCCGCCCGCCTGAGGACGCGCACATCGTGGTCGACGAGCACCACCGAGTTGCCGTCGGCGATCAGACTGTCCACGACCTCCATCAGGCCGTCGATATTCGACGGGTGCAGGCCGATGCTGGGCTCGTCGAGCACGTAAAGCACGCCCGTGGTCTCGTTGCGCACCGCGCGGGCGAGCTGGACCCGCTGCCGCTCACCGGTGGACAGCGTGCTGCTGGCGCGGTCGAGCGCGAGATAACCCAGGCCGAGGTCGTTCAGGCGCCTGGCGTTGTCCAGGAAGGAGGTGATGATGCTGTCCGCCATCGGCCGCATGTCCTCGGGCAGGGTGGCGGGAAGGCCCCGCACCCAGGGAACCAGCGCGTCCAGCGTCATGGCGGTGGCCTGCCCCAAGTTCCTGCCCGCCAGCGTGGTGGAGAGCACCTTGGGACTCAGGCGGGTGCCGCCGCAGTCCGGGCAGTCGGCCGCGTGGAGATACTTCTCCACGCGTTTCATGCCCTTCTCATCCTTGACCTTGGACAGTGCGTTCTCCACGGTGTGCACCGCGCTGTAGTAGGTGAAGTCCATCTCGGCGGCCGTGTTGGTCTTCTCGTTGACGTACAGGAAATGCCGCTTCTCGGCGGGGCCGTGGAACACGAGCTCCCGCTCCTGCTCCGTCAGTTCCCGGAACGGGACATCCGTGCGCACGCCCATCTCCCGGACGATGTCCTTCATGAGCGACCACATCAGGTTCTGCCAGGGGGCGACGGCGCCCTCGTCGATGGTCAGCGACTCGTCGGGCACCAGGGTCGACTCGTCCACCGTCCGCACCGTGCCCGTGCCCGAGCAGGTGGGGCACGCGCCCTCGGAGTTGAAGGCCATCGCCTCCGCGCCGGGGCCGAAGAACTCCTCCCCGCAAACGGGGCACTCGGTCGGCACCACCAGGGCGACGTCCATGCTCGGCGGGCAGGGGTGCCCATTGGGGCAGCAGTGGCTGCCGAGTCGGGAGAACATCAGCCGCAGGCTGTTGAGCAGCTCCGAGGCCGTGCCGAAGGTGGAGCGCACGCCGGGGATGGCCGGCCGCTGGTGCAGGGCCAGGGCCGCGGGCACATGCCGGACCTCGTCCACGTCCGCACGGCCCGCCTGGGTGATCCGACGGCGCGTGTAGGTGGACAGCGCCTCCAGGTAGCGCCGGGAACCCTCCGCGTAGAGCACCCCCAGTGCCAGGGAGGACTTGCCCGAGCCGGATACGCCGGCGATGGCCACCAGCTTCCCGAGCGGCACCTCGACGTCGATGTTCTTCAGGTTGTGGACGCGGGCGCCGCGCACACTGATGGTGGTGGGGCTGGACCGAGCGGTGCCGGTGGGGGCGGTGGCGGACATGGGGCTCACGCTACGTTGAGTCGCCGACACAAACACCTCCATCGCTTTAGCATCCCTGCTCGATGCTTGGTGCATGAGGCGCTTCGATACCAATGCGGCGCCCGAGCTCATCCGTGCCGCACGACGTGACGTGGGGTTGACGCAGACTCAGTTGGCCGAACGCGCTGGCCTGCGGCAGCCGAGTCTGGCCCAGATGGAGTCGGGCAGGCGCCCCGTATCCGACGAAATGCTGGAACGCACATGGTTTCCGGCACCTCGCGAGACTCGTTCCATGGCGGCTCGGACGCCTATGACGTCGCATCAATGGTGATCATTCGGCTGGCGGCACTGTTCGAGCGCCCCGAGTTCGTGCCGTATCTAACGGCCGTCACTCGCGAGGAGCGGCTGGCGATTAGCACGACGCGGAACATTGCGGGCAACACGGGTTACCGATCCATGAATGACGACCTGTTCTGGGCTGCGGTGACGCAGCGGGTACCGGAGATTCTGGACCGCCTGACCGAGGAGTCGGCAGGGCGGGAGGACCGCTGACGGGCGAATGGCTCGTGGGGCGCCGCTCCGCTCGACCCAGAGCTGTCCGCCACCGCCGTCCGAGACGGCTGCGGGGTGCGAGCCGAAACGGGACCGGTTAATGTCGGTGGTCGCGCCTATCCTGGCTCCGATGTTGCCGACGCTGCCAGATGCCTTCGCTCCCGCCACGCGCGCCTGGTTTGACGCCGCCTTCCCGGCCGGGCCGACGCCGGTCCAGCGGCGCGCCTGGGCGGCCATTGGCCGCGGCGAGAACGCCCTTGTCATCGCCCCCACCGGCTCCGGAAAGACCCTGGCGGCCTTCCTGTCCGCCATTGACCGCCTCGCCCGGCCCGCGGCGCAGGTGGCCCAGGGCGATGAGCCCGCCCCGGCTGGCGCTACCCCGGCTGGCGCTACCCCGGCCGACGCCGCCCCGGACGGCGCCGTACCAGCCGAGCGCCGTCGCACGCGGCAGCCGCGCGGGCGCGGCGTGCGGGTCCTGTACATCTCCCCGCTGAAGGCCCTCGGCGCCGACGTGGAGCGCAACCTGCGCCGCCCCCTGGCCGGCATCACCGCGGCCGCCGAAGACCTGGCCGAGCCCGTCGCCCCCATCACGGTGGGCATGCGCACAGGCGACACCACCCCGGCCGAGCGCCGCCGCCTGCGCACCCGCCCGCCGGACATCCTCATCACCACTCCCGAGTCGCTGTACCTGATGCTCACCAGCGCCGTGCGCGAGACGCTGCGCAGCGTCGAGACCGTCATCGTCGACGAGATCCACTCCTTCGCCGGCCAGAAGCGCGGCACCCACCTGGCCCTATCGCTGGAGCGCCTCGACGAGCTCCTGCCCCGCCCCGCCCAACGCATCGGCCTGTCCGCGACGGTGCGCCCGCGCGCGGAGATCGCCCGCTTCCTGGGCGGCATCCACCCGGTGACCCTCATCGCCGACGACGACGCCCACGCCACTCCCGACGTGACCGTCGCCGTGCCCGTGGCGGATATGGCGCGTGTGCCGGCCACCTGGGACCGCCGCGAGCGGGCACTGCGGGGCACGCCCCACCGCGGCGGGACGGCGGGGGAGGGGATAGGCGCCGGTGGCCGTCTTGCCGGTACGCCTGCGGGTTCCGGCACCGGCGGCAGAAGCGGAAGGCAGGTCTGGCGCAGCGACAGGGCGCTGCGGGCCGCCATGACCGGCCGGGCCTTCGGAGGCCTGAACGCGCTCGCCGCCGACGTCTCCGCCGGTGCGCCGACTGCCGGGCAGGCCACTACCGAAGGACTTGATGCGGATGCGGCATCCGTCGGTAAACGCGACACCGGTGCGGGCGCCCCGGCCCGCATGACGGCCTCCATCTGGCCGCATATCGAGCACGCGCTGCTGGAGCAGATCCTCGCTCACCGCACCACGCTCGTATTCGTCAACTCCCGGGGCGCCTGCGAACGCCTCACCGCCCACCTGAACGAGGACTACGCCGCCTACCTGGCGGAGCGCGGCGCCGCATCCGCCCTGGCGGTAGGAGACCAGGCCACCGCCCCAGGCTCACCGGCCGCCGAAGCCCCGGCCGTCGCGGAGGACGCCGTCACCGCCGACGTAGCCGCCCCGCAAGCCCCGGACGTCGCAGCCGACCTTCCCGACTCGCCCACCAGGGGCGAATCCGGCTACCTGGCCGACGCCGCGGTCCTGATGGACTCCAACCTGCCCGCCATGGGTGAGCCGGTCCGCCACCACGAGTCCTGGGAGATGGGGGCCTCCCAGCACACCCAGCCCCTGCCCGCGGGGGCGCCCGTGATCGCCAAGGCGCACCACGGCTCCGTCTCCAAGGAGCAGCGCCGCGAGGTGGAGGAGGAACTCAAGTCCGGCCGGCTGCGCTGCGTGGTGGCGACCGCCTCCCTGGAACTCGGCATCGACATGGGTGCCATCGACCTGGTCCTCCAGGTGGCGCCCCCGCCGTCGGTCGCCGCCGGATTGCAGCGCGTGGGCCGGGCCGAGCACCGCGTCGGCGGGAGGCCCCGCGGGATTATCTACCCCATCCAACGCACTCAGCTCGTGGACGCCACCGTCGTCGCCGAGGGAATGCGCGCCGGCAGCATCGAGCACACCGCCCTGGTGCCCAACGCCCTGGACGTGCTCGCCCAGCAGACCGTGGCCGCCGTCGCCGTCGAGGACCGCAAAGCCGACGACTGGTACGCCACCGTCACCCGCGCCGCTCCCTACGCGACCCTGCCGCGCAGCGCATTCGACGCGGTCCTGAACCTGCTCGCCGGCGGCTACGCCTCGGCCGGCCTCGCCGACCTGGTCCCGCGGATCGTTTGGGACCGCGCCACCGGGGCGCTCACCGCCCGGCCCGGCGCGCAGCGGCTCGCCGTCGCCGCCTCCGGCACCATCCCCGACCGCGGCCTGTATCCGGTGATGCTGCCGGAGGGTGACGCCGCCGCCGGCCGCCGCCGCGTGGGGGAACTGGACGAGGAGATGGTCAACGAGTCCAGCGTGGGGGACGTGATCACCCTGGGCACCGCCTCCTGGCGCATCCGCCAGATCGAGCCCGACCGCGTAATCGTCGACCCGGCCCCCGGCCGCAGCGCCCGCCTGCCGTTCTGGCACGGCGAGGGGGCGGGCCGCCCGGCGGCCACCGGTGCCGCCAAGGGCGCCTTCCTGCGCCAGGCCGCCGCGGTCCTCGGCGACGGCGGCCTCGCCGAGGCGCCGGAACCGGCCCTGACGCAGCGCCTGGAGCGCGTCGGCCTGGATGCGAGCGCCCGAGCGAATCTGGTGGCGCTGCTGCGCGAGCAGCGGGCGGCGACCGGCGTCGTCCCCTCCGACACCACCCTGGTGCTGGAGCGCTGCCGGGACGAGAACGGCAGCTGGCGGCTGATCCTGCACAGCCCCTTCGGGCGTCGCGTGCACGAGCCCTGGGCCATGGCCGTCAAGGAGCGGGCCCGCCGCATGCTGGGGATCGACCCGCAGATTGTCACCGCCGACGACGGCATGGTGCTGCAGACCCCGCCCACCGACCGCCCGCCGGGCGCGGAGCTGTTCACCTTCGACGCCGCGCAGATCGAGCAGCTGGTGCGCAGCCGCGTCGACCAGACGGCGGTATTCGCCGCCCGCTTCCGCGAATGTGCCGCTCGCGCCCTGCTCATGCCGGCCTCCCACCCCGGCCGCCGCGCCCCGCTGTGGCTGCAACGCATGAAGGCCGGTCAACTGTTGGAGGCCTCCCGCCAGTTTCCGGGCTTCCCCGTGTCGGTGGAGGCGGCGCGCGAATGCCTCCAGGACGTCTGGGATATGCCCGCGCTGCGCGGCCTCATGGAGCGCCTTGCCGCGGGCACGGCCACCCTGGTGGAGGCGGTCACGCAAACGCCGTCGCCCTTCGCCGGCCCGCTGCTGTTCGGCTACACCGGCGCCTTCCTGTACCAGGAGGACCTGCCGCATGCCGAGCGTCGCGCCCGGCTGCTCTCCCTGGACCCCGACGTCGTCGCCGAGCTCATTGGGGACGGCGGCATCGCCGACCTGCTGGATAAGGAGGTCATGGCGCGGGTCGACTCCGAGCTGCAGCGCCTGGCCCCCGGGCGGCGGGTGCGCGTCGACGCCGAGGGGCTGGCCGACCTGCTGCGCGAGCTGGGCCCGCTTTCGGTCGGCGAGCTCGTGGCACGCTGCCGGGCCGACGATGACGCCGGCGTGCGCGCCGGGCTCGCGGAACTGGAACGGGCGCGGCGCGCCTTCCCCGTGCGCGTGGGTGGGCGCGAGTGCTGGGCCCGCGCGGAGGACGCGGCGATGCTGCGCAGTGCCCTCGGCGTGGCGGTGCCCGACTGGGCGCAACGCCAGGGCGATGCGGATGCATCCCTCGCCGCGGGAGCGCGCGCTGATGCCTGCGCAGCCCTGGGCGGGCCGGATGCGGCCGACATTTCGCCGAGCCCCATCACCGTGCCCCGCACACCACTGGCCGACCTGTTGCTGCGCTACGCCCGCACCCACGCCGCGGTGACTGTTGAGGCTACGGCGAAGGCCTTCGGGCTGGGCCCGGCTGTGGCCATTGAGGTACTGCAGGCGCTGGTCGACGAGGGCGCCCTCATGCGCCTGGGCGGCGGCGATCAGGCCCGCTGGATGGCGCCCGGCGTGTTCACCAGGGTGCGCAACCGTTCACTGGCCAAGGCACGCGCCGCCGTGAAGCCGGTGCCGGCCGCGGCCCTGCAGCGGCTCGTGCTGGAACGCGCCGGCATTACTGCGCGTGCGGAGGAGGCGGGCGCCGTACCAGTGGCGGCGGGGTCGCGGGCAGCCCCCGGTACCGCCGCCGGCAGCGGTGAAATCGGCGTCGGCGTCGCGCCCGGACACGGCGTGGAGGCGCTCGCGGAGGCGATTGCCGCCCTGGAGGGCGTATGGCTGCCGGCCGGACTGTGGGAGGCGGTGGTCTTCCCAACCCGGGTCGCCGACTACCGTCCCGCCATGCTGGATGAGCTCATCGGCTCCGGGGAGGTGGTCTGGGTCTGCCGGACACCGGACGGAGCCGGGGCCGGGCGGTGGGCCGAAGCGGATGCCGGGGCGGCGGACTCTGCGACGCCCTCCGCCGGGTCCTCCCCGAGGCCGTCGGCGACGGCCATTCCCCCGCCGGCGCCCCGCGACCTGCCGGCCCCGGGCCGGGGTGGTGCCGCGCTGGGCGAGATCGCCTTCTTCCCCTCAGACTCCCCGCTGGCCCCCATGGTCGGTGATCCCGTGGGCAGGGACGAGCTGGCGGTGCAGGAGCAGTGGGGACTGGTGCTCGCCGGGCGGCTCACGGCCGAGTCCTTCGCGCCGGTGCGTGCGCTCCTCCAGCCGCGGCCGACCGCCGCCCCGCCCCGGCGGGTGCGCAGTCGTCGCGCCCGCCGTTACGGCGGATACCGCACCGGCTACTACACCGGCCGCGCTCGCCCTGCGGGAGCCGCGGGCTCGCCACCGCCGACGCTGCCCGCGGCATCAACGCCAAGCTCGGACGCCCCGCGGCCATCGGCCTCGACCGGTGGCCGCGCTCCCACCGTCGGCAGCACCACGACCTCCCACGACCCGGCACTCGCCGCAGCGCTCGCGACCGCCTCCTGGCGCCGACTCTCCCCACCGCAGGCCACGGCCGAGGAGCAGGCCGTCGCCGACGTCGAATCCCTGCTCGACCGCTACGGCGTCGTCGGCCGGGACACGGCGCTCGCCGCCGGAGTGCCGGGAGGCATCGGCCCGCTGCTGCCGGTACTGCGCCGCATGGAGGATGCCGGCGTGGTGGCGCGCGGAGCATTTGTCGAAGGGCTCGGGCCGAGTCAGTTCGCCGACCGAGAGACCGTCGACCGGCTGCGCGCCCTGGCCGTGCGGGATACGGGTGCTGTCGGCAACGGGCGCTCCGAGGTGGCCGACGGCCTCGGCGTGTCCGCCGCTGCTGCGTCGACCGAGCCCACGTCCGGGCGGGAGCCGGAAACCCCGACTACCGCCCGCCCCGAGCCGCCGGTGGTCCTGGACCTGAAGGATCCCGCTTGCCTCGTGGGCGGCGTCGTCCCCTGGCCCGAGCCGGCACTGCCGCCCGAGTTGGCGGCACGGGCCACGGATATCGCAGGCGCCCCAGATGCCGGCGAGTTGCCGCGCCCGGCCGCGCGGCAGGGTGCACGCGTCGTCCTGATCGGCGGGCGGCCGGTGCTGCATGCGGCCGAGCGGCTGCGCGCCCTGACCTGCTACACCACCGAGACGGCGGAGTTGGAACGTGCGCTGACCGCCGTCGTCGCCGCCGAGACCCGCGCCGCGTTGCGAGACACTGCCCGCCCGGGCAAACGCGTGGTGGAGACGCTCAACGGCATCTCCGCACTCGACCGGGTGGTCGGCGACCTGCTTCAGACGGCTGGGCTGGTGCGTGACCCGCGCGGCATGCGCCTGCACATCGACCCCTACCGGAGGTGAGCCGTGCCCGACCCGTGCCCGCTGACCGGAGCCCTTCTCGACTCACCCGTCCGGCCGGGAACAGGCTGGCCGGAGGACCCCGCCGACGCCGGGGCGTTCTCTGCTACGCCACTTCGGTGTTGGGAACGCCAGTTAGGGGTTTGCTGAAGGGTTCTGAGGCCTTCAGCAAACGCCTAAAGGGCGTAGCAGACGTTGAACTGGCGTAGTAAACGAGTTCTTCGTGTTCGCGGCTGTGGTGGTTCGGGCCGGCGGTTGCGGTGTGGTGGCCGTGTTCGGGTGTGAGAGGGCGTCGTCGGGCCGGAGGAGTGGACGGCACTGCCGCCGCATCCCCGGCCGACGGGTCCTCACACGGGGGTCGGCTGCTGGCCGCGGTGGACGGCCTCCAGCATGAGGGTGGCTACGTCCGTGACGCGCACGTCGGCGCCCTCGGAGGCGACGCCGTCGGAGAGCATCGTGGTGCAGAACGGGCAGGCCGTGGCGACCACCTGTGCGCCGGTGCCAATGGCCTCCCGCGAGCGCTCCACCGCGATGCGCGTGCCGATCGACTCCTCCATGAAGGCCCGCGCCCCGCCGCCGCCACAGCAGAAACCGCGGTCCCGGCTGCGCGGCATCTCCACGGTGGTGGCGCCGGTCGCCTCCAGCAGTTCACGCGGCGGGGAGTAGATGCGGTTGTGGCGGCCCAGGTAGCAGGCGTCGTGGTAGGTGACGGTCGGGGCAGTAGGGGATGGGGCGGCGTCCCGCGGGAGGGTGTCTCGGCTACCATCCGCGGCCCTCGTGCCTCGGGCCGCTCCCGCCAGCCCCGCCACGCCTTCGACGCCCTCCCCCGGAGCGCCGCCGACCCCAGCCTCTGCGGCGGGCTTCGCCGTCTGCGGCGGGGCCGGGCGCAGCCGCCCCTCGCGCACCAGCCGGCTGAGCAGCTGCGTGTAGTGCACCACCTCGTAGTGCCCTCCAACCTGCGGATACTCGCGGGCCAGCGTGTTGAAGCAGTGGGCGCAGGTCACCACGATCTTCTGCGCGCCGACCTCATTGAGCGCCTCGACGTTCTGCGCCGCCAGCGTCTGGAACAGGATTTCATTGCCGGCGCGGCGGGCCGGGTCGCCGGTGCAGGCCTCGCCGTCGCCCAGGACCGCGAAGGACACCCCCGCGGTGTGCAGCAGCTCGGCGACCGCCCGCGTCGTCTTCTTCGCCCGGTCCTCGTAGGCGCCCGCGCAGCCCACCCAGAACAGGTAGTCGACCTCTTCGGCCGACTCGATGTCCTCACCGATTACCGGCACGTCGAAGTCCAGGCCCTTGGCCCAGTCCATGCGCTTGCGCGCCGCCAGCCCCCAGGGGTTGCCCTTGGACTCCAGCTTGCGGAACATCTGCCCCAGCTCCTTGGGGAAGGCGGAGGCCATGAGCACCTGCTGCCGGCGCAGGTCGATGATGTGGTCCAGGTGCTCAATGTCCACCGGGCACTGGTCCACGCACGCCCCGCAGGTGGTGCAGGACCACAGCACGTCGGCCGGGATAACCTCGTCGGCCAGGGGTGCCGGCCGCATGGCCACGCCCGTCTCAGTGGGGGCGGCCTTGGCGGCCAGGAGGGCGCCCAACACGTCACCGGTGTGGGCGCTGCCCGCGGCCAGGCCCAGATCGTCGTCGTCCTCCAGGCCGTCGGTCATGCCGGTCAGCCGCCCGAGCGGGCCGCGGGAACCTCGGCGCTGAGCCAGCATCTCATCGGTGACATCGTCGGGCTCGACCCCGAGCGCGCTGGCCGCCCGCAGGTAGGGGGCGGCGGCGGCGTGATGGTCGCGCAGGGCCAGGGTGAACAGCTTGGGGGACAGGGGCTTGCCGGTGTTCCACGCCGGGCACAGGTCCTGGCAGCGGCCGCACTCGGTGCAGGTGGAGAAGTCCAGCAGGCCCTTCCAGGTGAAGTCCTCGATGCGCTCCACGCCCAGCTTGACCTCGGTGCCCGCCTCCTCGGCGGCCTCCATGGCGGCGTCGAGGTCGTCCAGGGTGTCAGCGGTCAGCGGCCGGCCGTCCGGCAGCGCCAGCGGCTTGGCGGGGCCGAGCGCCTTGGTGCCGTCGGTGTTGCGGCGCGCGTAGAGGTTCACGAAGGCCAGGAAGCGGTGCCAGGCCACGCCCATCGACGGCTGTCGGCCCACCACCACGAACCAGCTCATGGAGATGACGACCTTGATGGTCGCCACCACCGTGATAGCGGCCGCCAGGGTGTTCGCGCCCAGCGGCGCCAACAGCGGGCCGGTCCAGGCGGTCAGTGGGAAGTGGGTCCAGTGGGCCAGGGCGGCGTCGGCCGGGTCGGCGGACAGTGCGAGCTGGGCGTGCTCCAGCATTCGCAGCACCAACACGCAGATCACCACGCCGGCCACGACCGCCTCCACGAAGTGCGCCTGCCCCTGGCTGGAGCCGGCGAAGCGGGACGTGCGGGTGCGGGTGCCGCCGGCGGAGTCGGCGTTGAAGGGGGGTGCGGCGGCGCGGCGGCGGGTAAGGCGGCGGCGCACCATGATCAGGTGGACGATGCCCGCCAGGCTCAGCCAGGCGATGAGCTCAACCACCCACGCCCACCAGGCCTGCTGACCCAGCCACGGCAGCTCCCAGTGCGGGCCCGCCAGCACCTGGCCGTAGCCGGTGACCAGGGTCAGGAACAGCAGGGGGAAGCTGACCATCACCAGCCAGTGCGCGGCCCGGATCCAGGGGCGACCCTTGAAGGCGGTGTGGCCGAGGACCTCGCCGAGCATGCGCGCCAGGCGGCGGCCCACCGGGCGCAGGCGCTCGCGGGGGACGGGCCGGCCCACGCCCATGCGGTTGGCGATGGTGCAACAGGCGCGGCCGAATACGAAGACGCCGATCACCGTCGTGACTGCGACGATGATGGTGCACACGACGCGGATGCCCATCAGCCAACTCATGGCGTCAGCCTACGCAAGTGCACGGCCGCCGGGGTGCAGGCGTCACCAAGGCGCGGCTGGGATGCGAGTGGGATGTGGGTGAAAGGTGCGTCGGGGCGCGGGTGAGGTGGCTGGGGCGGGGCTGGTGGCGGCTCGGGTGTGGGCGGAGGCTGTCGGCGTGGCGGCGGGGTGTCATTGGATGCACCACTTTCAGCGCCGTGACCGCTGCTCGTGCTAACGGTGATCGCGGAATCCTGCGGCTTCGTCGTGATCCTGATGGCGCCGCGATCCGAAAGTGGTGCATTCTGTGACAGGAGTGGGCGTTGGTTCGATGGACGGGACACGGGAAGGCGTCCAGCGAGGGTGCTGGGGCGAACACGGCCGGTGGCCGGGGAGGACGGGCGCTGGTTCGGCGGGGCACAGCAGGTGTGGCGCACGCTCAAGAAACGAGTGTGTTGGCGGAAATGGCTTTATTTTGCGGTTTTGAGCAGGCGGTGTATGGCCCTGTGAGGCCTCCTGCGTGCGGCGGGGACGTCGGCGCACATGGGAGACTCCGCGGTGGATTCGGCAGCCTGGGGCGAAATGGCGGAATTTCAGTGAAAAGTCTGGTATTGCGGGAGTCGTGAAGGCGCCTTAAGCGTGCGGCTGGGCAGGTGGCAAGCGCAGATGCCTTGAGCGACACGGCCGGCGGCCATGAGGCCGCCGGCACGCCAGATGTAGGCGGTGTCGCCGGTGTCCACGCCCCGGTTGATAATCGCCGCGTTGAGGTGTGGGCTGGTTGGGGAGCGGGTCATGGCCCGGCGATCGCCTGGAGCGCGGCGAGGTGGGTCTGCCAGCGTGAGCGGCCCTCCTGGGTCAGGGACATCCAGGTGCGGGGCCGCTTGCCCACGTATCCCTTGCGGATGGCGACGATTCCCAGCTGCTCCAGTTGGGAGGCCTGGCGGCTGAGTACCGAGTCGCTGACTTGGAGGGTGTCGCGCAGCGTGGGGAAGTCGACCTGCTCCACATTGGCCAGGGCGGCTACCAGGGAGAAGCGCACGGGGTGCATCAGCGCGTCAACAAGCTGGTGGCGCGGGTGCTGGGGCGTGTCCCCGGAGGCAGAGGCTGCGGGGTCTGTGGCAGGGCCTGTCATCGGACCTCCCGCAATGCGCCCCACACGGTCACGGCGATTAGCGCCAGGACCGCAATGATGGTGAACCATAGTTCACCGACCCAAAAGACGGTGCTGCCGAATGCTGTCACTCCCCAGACGGCGACCCACGAGAATATGGAGACGCGCCAGCGGCGGGTGAAACCCAGGCTGGCGGCGCGGGCGGTCATGACCATGGCGGCGATGAGCGCGCCGAGCCAGATCAGGAAGACGGTCAAGGGGAGCAGAATCAGCCTCTCGTCGGTGAGGCTGACCAGGTAGATGGCGACGGCCAGCATGGAGCAGAGCGCGCCAAGGCCGATGAGGAAGAAGGCGTAGGGGGTCCCGGCCCCCGAGGCGGCAGCGGTGCCCAGGTGGTCGGCCTGGCGTAGTAGATCGCGCGCCTGCTGGGGACTCACGCTCTGGAATTCGGCGGGATGGGGGCCCGAGGGGTGAAAGTGAGAGTCCGAGGACCCCAGGCCTGTCTGCTGAGGGTCGGCGGGGTGGAGGTCGTGGTCAGGCACAGGAGGTCTCCTTTGTGGCGGGAGTGGGCGTGACTGCGCGGGTGATGACCCAGGGGGTCACCGCACAGGAGATCGTGACGTGGAGTCCTATGACACCGGCGCTGAACATGTCCGCGGAGCCGTGGACGAGGCCTGTGGCGATGGCGGCCAGCAGCGCGAGGGTGGCAATGGCCAGGCCGGCCAGTACCACAGGATGGTGGCGGGAGGCGCGGGATGAGTGAAGGGGCGGGGTCAACGGGACGTGGGCGGCGCCCGCGCTGCCGGGGGTGCCCGGTATGCGCGGGCCGACGCTCGCGGTGTGGCCGGATATGAGGCTCGGTCTGGTGCTCATGTGGTGACTGTAGCAAGTACTTTCCAGATCAGCAAGTAGTTATCGAAGAGCGAGTTGTTTCGCAAGGGTGAGGTGGGTTCCCGCCTGGATGCACCCGTGGCGGATCTCGGAACGGGCTCGGCCTCATTGGGTGGTGCTCGTATGCACGCAGGTGGTGGTGGCCGCGGCTACAGTGGCCCCGTTCATATCTGGACACCTCGGCATGAACAGACACCGATGACTACGCAGACCTCACCCCAGTCCACGGGCGCGACCGCAAGGTCCGGCCAGGATTCCGGCACTGATGCTGCTCCGGCCCTGCCCGAACCCGGGCAGGTTGTGCAGGTGCGGGGCGCCACCTGGGCCGTCACCGACGTGCGCGAGCAGGGCCTGCCCCACAGCCCCGCCGACGATTCTCGCACCGGCCTGGAGCACCTGGTCTCACTGCAATCGCTGGCCGAGGACCGCATGGGTGACGAACTCACTGTCATCTGGGAGCTGGAGTTCGGCAACTCGATCGTTCCGGACCGCGGCCTGCCCGAGACGATCTCCACCGATGCCTTCGACGACCCGGACACCCTGGGCGCCCACCACCGCGCAGGTCGCGCGTGAGCTCAGGGGTGCCATTGTGATGCGTACGCGGGCCGGTGAGGACGGGAAGCGACCGCGCAATCACGCCAAGTTCTTGGTGGTGGATCACCAGATCGTGGTCGTCACGAGCGCGAATGTGTCCCGCAGCGCGGAGGAACAGAACGTCGAACTCGGGCTGCGCCTGGACGAGCCGCTGCTCGCCCGCGCAATCGAGGACCAGATGCGCGCCCTGGAGCCGCACGTCTACGAGCGAGTGGTCGGCGACTGAGTGCAAGGGCGGGTGCGAGCGGGTCCAGCTGCCGCGTGCGCGGGCCGCCTCGAGCCCTTCATGCGCGTCCTCCCGAGTGCTCAGTGCAGGCCGGTAGCTCGCGTCGGACTCCTGTGGCAACATCGACGTAGGCGGCATCCGCCGGCTCCGCCCGAGACCCTGACCAGCCGGCGAGAACCGAGGCTATCATGAGCGAGCGCGAAGACGTGCGTGGTGATGAGAGACAGTCGCAGGCCACGGCACTTGTCGGAAACGAGGGCGATGAGAAAGAGGCCGACCAGGAGCCTGAGTCGCAGAAGAACGAGTCGACGAATGGTACTGAGAATAAGACGGGGGCTGAGCAATCCGGCCGCGTACAGCGCATCCTGAGATGGGTCAGGGGCCCGCGCGCTGCGCAAAAAGATGACTCTGCGATCGTCCCTCTTGACCTTGGGCAGGACCCAAGTCTTGAGGAGGGTAAGGACGGTCGGATCGGCTCGAGGGAGAAACGAGACAAGCGTTATGAGCGAGGCTTAGTCTGGGAGCATGGTGGTAACATTGCTATGCTCACAGTGCCGGGGTTGCTGGGTATTTGCGTGTGGGCGTTGTGTGTAATGATTGACCATCACGGCGACAATTCTCCCGAGCTGTTGCTCTCGGAATTGGCGAAGATTAGGGCGGTAGGCAGGCGGTGCATAGCTGCCGATGTGACTACCGGAGTGGAGGGGCTAAATCGCTGCTCTTTCGGATTGGATGGATCTGTTTCAACGGGGGTGACGTTAGTGTCCGCACTGCTTGCGGCCGAGTGTGCCATAATTGCGGTGTTTGGATTTCAAGTCCGCGCATCTGTTAAACGGGTCGGGCGGCGCGATACGATAATGAACAGCGTATGGCGGACGCCTAGGGGGGCGCTGTTGTTCTGGCTGGCTATGTATTGTGTGTGGGTGCCCGCTTTATACGTCTGCTTGCTGTGGACGCCTGACCCGGCTGCGTTTCGGCAGGGGCCTAAGGTTGCGGTGCTGGTGTCGATCTGGCCCATATGGTCTGTTGCTGCTGTGTCAGTTGTAATTCCGATCTGGCTTTATGGGCGCGCGATCGACTATGTGACGGAGGATGTGAAAGCGCGTCGTCGCGCAATATGGTGGGAATATGAACAGGGGTATCTTCGCGTAATAAACAGGCATGTGCGTTGCCCAGGTGGCGATGAACTCTTAATGCGGAACAAAGTGTTGGAGCACGTTCGTAGCCGGGGAAAGGCCGTACGCATGTGTTGGTGGGTGGTGATGGCGTTGTTGCTTCTTATTGTTCCAATACTCCTCGCCGTCTTTTTTCGCTGGGGGCAGGCCGCTGTAATCATTACCGTGTCGTCGCTTTTCCTGGCCCTCTGTGTGCGTGCTTTCGCGTGGGGGTGTAGTTGGGGTAAGGGTCAGGGTGTCTTTTTGGCGGTAGTTGCGGTGGCGTCTAGTCTTATTGTGGGTGTTCTTGTGTTGCTGACCATGCTTTCGGGTGTCCTAGCTGTGCCCGATTTGCGTCTAGTTGTACGTATTTTAACGGCGTCTGCGTATCTCCTAATGACCTGTTTGTGGATGATAGTGATCATGTGTGGTTATGATGGTGCCCGTCATCCTATTGTTGTAACTTGCGCTCGTCGGGTGATGCGCCGTAGCGATGAGCTGGTGTGGCTGCGCGCGCAGGAGAGAAGACTTGCACTCATGGGGATGGGTGAGAGTGCTGTGAAAGCGCGGCTCGGAGGGCTCCGCCGTGCCGCGTCGCGCAAGCGCCCGTCAAAGCGCTTGCGTGGTGAACGCGTCGAGAGGACGCGTCGAAATGACAAGCGCTGCTGACGGCGCGTCGGAAGCACTGTCACTGAATGGATCAGCTCATTGGCTCCCCTGATGGGTCGCGTCGCGGAGGAAGGAATGCGGACATGACTTCGACGCGGGGGCGCACGCCGCGGCCACGCTGTTTCTCGACCAGCCCCATCTTGACCAGGCCGTTGATGTCGCGCGTCACGGTCTTCGAAGTCTTGCTCCGATACGCCTCGGCTAGACCCCGGTTAAGGATTGTTACGTCATCGACTGGGGTCCAAAGGCCGACGGGCAGGGCCAGCACGAGGTCTCTCATCCTGGTTCGCGCCTGAGTGTGCTGACCATGGAACCGCTCGTGGACGTAGGACTGCCACATGATGGATAACTGCATCTCCTGCACTTGCACGATCTGCTCGCGCAGACCATCCACAAGGCCCTGTGCTGCGTAGTGGATAAAGTCCTCTGCCGGGTGATCGGGGCGTACGCTGGTCTGCTCCAAGATGGAGTAGTACATGTCGCGGGTTTTGTTGTAGTGGTCGGACAAGAGATGGGCGGCGGGTACTGGAACTCCAGCACGTATGAGTAGCTCAAACTCCAGCAGGCGGGACATGCGTCCGTTCCCGTCGCCGAAGGGGTGAATCCAAGTCAGATGCAGGTGGGCCAGCGTGGCGAGTATGAAGGCCATGGGCGTCCGCAGGGCGGGGTCGTCGCTCAACTGGGACAGCTCGTTGTTCAGCCATTCGCATAGACAGTCGACTAGATACTCGCAGTCTTCCGGTGGCGCGCCGCGGTAGCGTCCGACCAGCACATCGTGCGTACGGAACGCACCGGGAACAACGTCTTCGTTCTCCGGCTGACCTACCATCAGGCGAGCGTGTTGATCCTTTAATCGTGTGGCTGACAGCGGCGGGGCGTTGTCGGGCAGGCACTCTTGAATGATGTCGTTGAACAAAGACACTAGGTTCTCGATCTCCTGGCGTTGATACGCACGCGACGGTGTAGTTCTGGCTCGCCCTTCGACGATGTCGCGTACTTCGGCTTCGGTCAGAGTGTTGCCTTTGATGCTGGTTGTGCCGTACGTGCCACGCTCCAGGCTGATCCGGTTGAGTCCCTCTGCGAACGAGGGGGCATGGCCGATCCGGCCAGGTGCTCACATTTTGAGGTGGCCTCGCCTAGCAGAACCCAGGTCCTGGGATTCACTGAGCCTTTCTCATCAGGGGAGGTTGTTGTTCAGGTTGAGTATGACTAGGGCGGTGGCGGTGATGTTGGTGATGG
>NZ_PIZD01000023.1:0-27947 GCF_010365615.1 Actinomyces sp. 565 | reverse complement strand
CCCAAAACCCATGAGACTCAACCGTCCCAGAAGTCATGAGACTCAACCGTCCCAGAAGTGTGGAGACAGCACAGTACCGTAGGGGTACGTAGCGTCACCGGAAAGTACGAAGCGTCGGCGCAAAGGTACGAACCGTCATGCGAAGTGCCGAACCGTCATGCGAAGTGCCGAACCGTCATGCGAAGTGCCGAACCGTCATGCGAAGTGCCGAACCGTCACGCGGGGCGCACGAGCAGTTCCGTCCCCGACGTCGGCGCCCACCGTGCAGAAGATGTTCACATCAGCCCAGAACGTCCTCATCAACCCGAGTACGACTACCCGAACGCGACCCCCACACCACACCGCAGTCCGGGCCTTGCCCCAGCGCCGGGTCCCGGCCCCGCACCCTCAAGCACGCAGAGGCCCTAATGGTCAGCCCTGGTCCCGACGCGAGAGTCGGCGCCTTAACCCGCCCCGCGGACGCGTACCGCAGGCCGGGCTATGCGAGCGCAGCGATAGCGGCGTCATAGTCGGGCTCCTGGCGGATCTCCGGCACCTGCTCGGTGTACAGGACGGTGCCATCGGTGTCGAGCACCACGATGGCACGGGACATCAGTCCGGCCGTGGGGCCGTCCACCAGCACAACGCCGTAGTCCTCGCCGAAGCTGGAGCGGAAGGTGGAGCCCGTCACGACCCGGTCCAGGCCCTCGGCACCGCAGAAGCGCGCGGCCGCATAGGGCAGGTCCGCGGAAACGCACACCACGGTGGTGTTATCCAGGCCGGCCGCAAGCTGATTGAACTGGCGCACCGACATGGCGCAGATGCCGGTGTCCACCGACGGGAAGATGTTCAGCACGACACGGCGGCCGGCGAGTTGCGCTGACGTGACCGGCCCTAGGTCCGCGCCCACCAGCTCGAAGTCGGGAGCCTTAGTGCCTACGGCGGGGAGGTTGCCGACGGTGTGTACCTGGACGCCTTCGCGAGTGATCGTAGCCATGCATTAATAATGGCATCTTCTCATTTCAGAGAACAACGCCCTGCGCAACCTATTTTCCGCCTCGGCGCTGAGCGCCCGGCCCACGTGACAACCGCTACTCGCCCTTGGCGGCCCGCAGGATGCCAAGGATCTCCTGCTTACCGGGGACTTCCACCCCCAGCGCCTCCACCCGCGCGATAACGGCGTCGACTTGCGCCGCGTCAACCGAGGCCGCGTAGGTCTGGGCCTGGGCGGCCGTACGCTCCTTGAGTGCCTCGGCCCCGTAATAGGCGCCACCGACCGTTGCCGCCGTCGGTAGGGCGATTGAAGCCAGGAGCAGGAGCGTCGCAGCCGTCTTGGGACGGGCACGGACCACGGCGACCACCGCCACTATGAAGGCGACGAAGGCCAGCACCCCGCCCGCGCCGAAGGCCGCCAGCGCCGACGTATTGACGAACGAATCGCTGCCCAGAAACGCTGAGAACACGTCGACGGAGACCAGCAACCAGTAGATACCGCCACCCAGTAGCGCGCTGGCGAGGACAACCAGGACGCTGCCCAGGGGCAACGCCGCCGTGCGTCTGCGCTGCGGGGGCCGCGGCAGCCGTGGCGGCGCCGACCGGTATTGCGGCGCAACCGGCCAGGCAGCCGTAGGCGCCGGTTCTTGTGCAGCCTCCGGACTGGACCCGAAGACTGCCGCAGGCAATATCTGCGTCGCCGACGGCGGCTCAGGCTCGGTGGGCACGCCGAAGACGGGCGTCGTAGCCCGCTGCGGATAGGGCTCGTAATCGGGCGGGGTCGGGTTGGTCGGGGGATTGGACACGCTGAGGACTCCTTTCGGCCGCGGTCAGAACCTCAGTCCCACACGGTGAAGCCCCCAGAGAATCGGGTCAAGGACCCGGAACGGGGAGATCCCGCGCTCGGTCAGTTGATCCGCGTGCTGCGGGCTCTCGCCAACCGCCGACACCGCGAAGTGCCGTACCTCGGCGAGGGCACCGTTTTGCTGTGCCGAGTCGGCGGAGAGCGTCACCGAGTCATCGCCAATGCGATTGAACAGGGAGCGGACCTCCGCGTCTAGGAAGACCACATCATTCTCAAAGGCAGTCATCGCGCTATCGATGTCCTGCCGCGCGCGCAGCATCGTGTCATCCCGGTTGAAGTGGGCGGCCGGGTTTGCCAGCAGCGGTGTCAGGGCGCTGTCCGCGTCGGTCATCTTGTGCAGTGAGTCGAACTTGGAGATCGTCAGCGCAAGTCGGGCCGAGCCGGAGGACAGCTGCAGCAGCACCTTCGGCAGCACCTCCCCAGGCATGTCCCCCAGCCGGTTGCGGTCGATCTCCGGGATGATTCCCGCCAGCACCTGCCTAACGGAGTCCAGCATGAGCGGGTCGAAGAGGAACACCACCAAGTCGGCCCGGTCCATGAAGCTGAAGTGAAGCGGCTTGCCTACAACCTTCTCGATGTCCTCACCGGCCACGTCGCGCATCACGATGTAGAAGCGCTCAATGTCATTACCGCGAAACTCCCAGATCAGGGGGTCCTGCTGGTATGCGCCACCACCCGCGATGGGAGGTGTGCCCTCCATGACCACGTTCTCCTTGAACAAGGGCTTGTAGTACCGCTGCGAGTACACCTCGTAGGTGCCGGTCGTGGTGGGGGTCATGGTGCATCCCCGGGACTGCGCGTAGCGCCTGAGCAGGTCCACGGCCACCGCGATGTAGACGGACTTGCCCGAGCCCCGCGCCCCGACCAGCGTCATGGTGAATACCCGCGCATCCTCCCATCCCGGCGGCAGATCCCGGTGGCATACATTGCAGATCCGCTGCTGGCACGGCTGCCCGCACCGCCGGCACGGGACTGTGGTACGCACCGGCTCGTCCTCATTTTGAACGATGCGGTAGAAGGGAGTAGTTCTGGTTTCGTATCCGGCCAGAGCGGTGCCCTGCGGATCCGGGACGGGCTGGCACTGCCCCGTGCACCGCACGGTGATCTCTCCGCCGGGAATGGCGGAGTAGCAGTAAGGACAGGTACTCATACGTTTTCTCCGTTTCCGTGGTGTCCAGCGGGTGTCGACAGCCAAGTGAGCAAAGGTGCAAGAAGCTCCAGCGTGCGCGGCCCGAAACCGAGGTCCTCACGCATCAGCTCCGCCCACGCCGCACCATCCAGCGCGAGGGCTTCCGGGGCGGGGAGCACGCTGAGTACCTCCGTCGGCCCAGCCAGGAGCACGTCGGAGCGTGCCGGCTCAGGAGGCAGGTCGGTGACTACCGCCACCCGCGCGCCGGCGTCGTCGTCCGGAGCGGCCACCTGCCCGACGCCGTGGCTCTCCGCGCCCCCTACCGAGACCCGACGCACCGTCGGCGCCGGAACTCCGACGGTCCCGTACAGGTCGTCGAGGAACCGTAGCAGGGCATCCACCCGGTCCTGGTACTGCTGCATCGAGGCGGATGTATCGATCACCAGGGAGGTGACGCTCGGATGGAGCCTGTGCCCCTGCTCCTCCCAGCGCCGGGCGCACCATCCCCCCAGGCCGAGGGTGACCGTGCCACCCTCGCCCGGTCGAACCGTGATGGTGCTGCCAGCTCGCGTCACCGAAAGCACCGCCACGACGGACCGTCCTGAAACCGGCACGGAGCGCAACAGGTAGGACTGTCCGCCGACGACGCCGATGGCGAGGTCCACCGTGTAGTCCCCCGGGAAGGGATCACCCGAGGCGGTCATGACACGCACTGTGGTGGGCGCGTCCTCCGCAACCGCCTGTGCGGGGAAGGCCACGGCTCCGCGTGCCGCCCCGAGGTACTTCGGGGCCCGGGTTGTGCCGACGACCTCAATCTGGGCGGGCACGGAGCGTGATACGAGGTTCAGCTCGACTGCGCCCTTGACCGCCAGCGCGAGCTCTTCCCACTGACCGTGGTCCAGGATGTCTGACACGAGGCTTCCTTTCGTAATTCCGCATTCCGCCGTTCAGCGGTTGCCAAAGAGCTTGGATCGAATGTTGAAGCGGCTCGACTCCCCGAACACGTTCTTCGCGAGCCAACGCTCCGCACCCGGGGCGTCGTACAGCGCTTGTCCCAGTTTGCGGATGGCCTGCTGCCGCCTGTTCTCATCGAGCATTCCAACCCAGGCGCGCACGGCCGCCAGTGCGACGTCGTCGCGATCCGTCAGCTCGGGTGCCGAGCGCTCCTGCACGAAGTCGAATTCATCTAGCACCGCGTCGCTCCATGCACGCAGGTCCTCATGCACACGCCCCTCCCGCTCCCGCAGGAACAGCTTTGCCGCCAGGCGGCGTGCGGTGTTCCCCAGCGCGTAAGGCGGCTGCGGCGACAGGCTGTAGGGATTCTGCTCCACCCACTCGGCCAGCGTCTGCAAGGACCTGGACCAGTTCACTCCGTGCGGGAGCTGCGGGACGGATACCCCGGCCCACATGGCAATGACCAGTGCCGCCAGCGCCTTGTTCGTGGCCTCCGTAATCGGCAGGCGCGGAATGTCGACTCCGGGTCGGCCGCTGCGGATCTGCGCTATCCCTTTCAGGACGTTCACGGCCATATTCGCCACCTCGGTGGGCGGGGCGCTCATGAGCGGAGTCGAGTGAAAGACCACTGCGGTGCTAACCGCCTGCTGCCATGATGCGCATCTGACCGGCCCTGCCCCCAGGCGGTGCTCGGAAAGACCGATAGAACCGAGGTGCCTGCGCGCGAACTCCACGGCGGCGGGCTCACCGGGATTCCGCATTAGGCAGGGCCCGGCAATCCGCCACCACCCGGGGAGGGACTCGGGAAGAGCCAGTGCCTGTCCCGCCGTGAGGTGCTCGGCGAGTGTGTTGAGTGCGTACTCGGGCAGCTGCGGACCGCCGGGCAGCCCCTGCAGCGCCTGTGCCAGGCCGACGGCGTTGCTCCTGTCCGGCTCGGCTTGCAGTCTCGCCAGCGCCGTCTCCAGGCGGACCTGTCGCAGAGTCCCCAGCTCTAGGCCGGGGACCAGCCATGCCAACGCCGCCGGTGGCGCGGCCGGCAGCGTTCGCGCGGTGCCGTAGGCGTGCCGGTCGCGCAGCAGGTCATCCACCAGTATCGCCAGCTGCCTGCGCGTATCCGCGCACAGGTCCAGGGACAGCATCGCGGTGTGGCCGGGATCGGACTCGTTGAGCAGTGCGCCCGCCGCCGCCCCCAGCAGAGCGGGTGCCGTGGACTCGGGCAGGGTGAGGCCGTCTCGTACCAGTGAGTCCACCGCCTGCGCGCCTGCGGCCGGGCTGGCGGGACGCCGTTGCTCGGCCGCGGTCGTGTATGCGGTGGTGAACGCGGCCGCCACTAGCGCCTGATTCGCCGGAATCGCGCTCCAGTCCCGGAGCAGCTGCGTGGCGTCCTCGCGGCCGGGCCGTTCAGCGGCCAGCCAGCGCGGGTTCCGGGAGGCGGTATCCAGGTACTTCCTGACCAGTCCGCCCGCGACGCCGTCGACCGGCGAGCCTGCTGGAACCGCCGAGAGCTTGTCATACCAGGACTCGGGATCATCCTGCTTCGATCCCAGCACCCGGTCATTGACAATGGCAGTCAGGTACGCGCTGGTCGCCAGCGCGCGGGGCTGGCAGGCAACCAGTTCTCGTTCCACCAGCGAGACGAAGTCAGTATCCGGCGTGGCCGAGAGCAGGTTCGGCTCGCAGGCCTCCGCCATCGCCAGTGGCCACGCCGGGCTGATATCCCGGTGATCCGAGAGCACTGACAGGACGTCACGCAGCGCCTCGGTGGCAGCAACCCATGCCCCCAGGTCATTCGCGCCGGCCCGTACCAGCCGCCCCCAGGCGCCGGTCGGCGGCGGCTGGTGCGCCTGCGCCGGGTCGATCACCACTACGTTGGACCGGCTGAGGCTCCCGCCGAGCACATCGCTGCGCGGCACGAAGGCCAGCCCAATACCCTGCTGCGCCAGCCCCTCGGCGTCGCCGACACCCGCAATGCGCTCCAGGGTCGACACGCCCAGACGGCGAAAAGTCGCGCCGGCGCAGGTGCGGGCCAGGGCAGCAGCCCACAGCGCCGCTTCATCGGTGGAGTCGCAGGCCACCGCCACTAGCCGCCGCGTTTGTGGCGGCACCGGCCCGAGCATGGGCTCAAGGGCATCGGCTATGGCGGCCAGGACCGGCCCTCTGTCGCCGGCGGCGATGAAGTCGGCGACGGCGTCGTCATCCAGGCCGCCCCGGGACAGGGAACCGGGATCGGGCAGCTGGGCCGCGCGGACGTTCTCGGCGCCGAAAGGAGCAACCCACCAGTCTGAACGCCACAGATCGGGCGCGGTCAGCGCGGGAGCAGCCTCTTCCCGTACCCGCAGCAGGTGGGTGAAGCTGTTCGGCCTGCCAGTAGTGTCGAGCCCGGCGGGGGCAGTATGGATGAAGACAGTGTCACGCCCCACTGGTACCTGCGCGAGCCGGCGCTCGGCGCCCGCGATCTCCTCCGCTGTAGGGAAGGACGGCAGCGACCGGGCCGGGGAGAGCACCGGCTCGATCAGGCGGCTGAGCGACTGCGCCTCCTCCTCATCCAGGTCCCCGGATGCAGCCATGATCTGCCAGCCAGAGAACGTCCGGCCGTCGACTACGCGGTCGACATTCGTGTAGAGCAGCTGGGAGGACGTCGGCGCCGCGCTCGCGCCAGGCGGGATAGACGGCGGCAGCGCGTCTGCCCGGTAGGGGCGGGAACCTGTGTCCTGACTTCGAGGCGACATCCGCTCACCGCTCCTTGCGCAGATTCGCTAGCTCAGGGTCAATCAGCGCGTAGTGCTCAAGCGAGCGGGGGGAAGCCTCTTCGTCCGCCCGTACGGAGGCGGCGGCCGGGGAGTCGACCAGCAGCCTGAAGTACCCGGGTTGCCGCGTTGCGTGATCGAACCACAAGGACATGATGGACCCATCCGGTGGAATGAGCACTGAGCTGTGGGCCTGCTGCCCCCCATCCTTGGTGGGGCGCTCCAGGAAGAACTTCACCTTAGTGCCGTCCGCCGGATTAAGCGGCAAGTGATCGGTATTGTGCACCAGGACGACGCCGACCGCGTCCGGCTGTGCCCGCACGCCGTGCACCGGGGCGATCTGCAGCTCCACCAGCGTCTGTCCGAAGGCCACCGCAGCCCGGCGCAGCAGCCCGCTCGCGATGCGCCCTTCCCCCGGCCAATGCAGGCTGTACTTGTACACCCATTGCGAGGGCACCTCTACGGTCACCGGCAGCGAGGTGATCTGCTGGCCCGACAAGTAGGTCAGAGAGTTCAGGTGAATAGTCCCCCCGGATGCCGGCAGCATCCCCTCGCTCAGCACGCACCCGCCGGCTGCCCGGTAGTCGTCGTGGCTGACATCGAGCAGCGGCGCCGCAGCGGGGTCGAAGGCCTCGCCGGGGGCGGTGAACCGAATCTGCACCGAGGCGGCATCCCCCGGCCAGGTGAAAGTCACCAGGTCCCAGGTAAGACGCCGGGTGAGCACCGCGTTGTGGATCTTGCCCGCGCGCTTGCACACGATGGGCTTGCCGATAGTGGCCTGCCCATCGGAGTGCAGCGTAACCGGGGTGAGGTACAGCGCGTCCCACTGGTCGCCCTCCGGCCAGCGCACCAAGTCAAGCTGGTAGCGCTTGTGCGTGGGGGCATCGCTGTCGCTGATGGCGGCCAGGCGAGTATTCAGCCGCGCCTCCTCGGGCAGGCCCGCCGTAGCCAGCTGGCTCAGGGGAATGACTTCCAACGCGCTCGCCTGCGCCGAGACCGGTTCCCGGGTTCGGTAGATCTCGGTTTTGGCCAGCGGGTGCTGCGTCCAGGTCAGCGACAGCGTCAGCCCCGTGCCGTCAGCGTCGGGCACCTGCACCGCCTGCAAGTCCTCAATCGCCTCTACCGTGATTTCCGGAACGATCCGCCGAGGAATCGGTCTTGAGGTATAGGTCTGGCCCTCGACGACGACCTCTACGGCAGCCACATAGGTGTAGGGGACGCCGCCCACGATCTGCGCGTCCTGAAACCCCTGGCCGTTGTTAGGCAGTGCGAAGCTCATCCACGACGAGCTGCGCAGGTGCGGTCCCGGCGGCTCGTCCTGGGGCAGGCGGGCCGTGAGCACGGTCAGCGAGGCACCGGGCGGGGCTTTGGGCGGCACCCAAGTACCAACGACGGCGCGCGCCTCCGCATCGAACTCCACCGTCCAGTCCGCCAGGTCGTGGATGACCACCCCACTGGCCACGCGCCTAGGCTGCCCCAGCACGCCGGCCTCAGCGCCGGCCTCATAGCCCCATACGGTCACGAACCGGACTGCCGTCGTAGCCGGGGAGTCGTCACGCGCAGTGGTGCCGGTAGTAACCGCGACTTCCTGGAAGTCATCGGGGCTATAGGGCATGGCGGTGTCCGAGACGACCACGCGGTAGGTCTCCCCCTCACCGGGATCCGGCCAGGTGTAGCGCAGGCCACCGCCCACGCGCTGCCATGACACCGGGATGTGCGCACCTCCCTGGTCCGCAGCATCCAGGTCCATGCGCTCATAGGTGTAGTCGGGAAAGGCGACGTCCAGCTCGGGTTCCGCCGCGGCGCCGACGGCGGGCTGGGCCGCCGTCGGCTCCAACGGACCACCCACCGACTCACCCGCGGACTCGTCCACGGGCTGGCCGGGTGAGCCCGCGGGCTCGCCCTCCCCCGCCTGGTAGCTCGGCTCCGGCACCGATGGTGGGCGGGCCGCGTCCTCGGTGACCGCATCATCCGCATTTTCATTCGCACCACCCACCGGTGCCTGCGCCGGGGCGGAAGCGCCTGTTGCCGGTCCGAAGGTGCTGTTGAGCATCTCGGCTACCGGAACCGCTACGGACTCGTACAGGTCATCACGTCCCTCGAGCAGTTCCTCGGTGATGACTTCCGGATCAAACACCGTGGCGCCGCCCACCTCGCGGCCGGTCAGCATCAGCCGCCTCCACATCGACGGGCGTAGCACCTCCTTGGCCTGCGCTCCGGTTTCACAGCCGATCCACTGCGTCATTGCCTCGGTGAATTCACGGAAGTTGAGCGACATTGTTAATCCTTATTGCGGGAATTCGGGAATGGGGACTTGCTGTGTTGCGGGAAGGGATGGCGTGGAAGATCGCTTCGCCTCCGACTGACCGGTACGCGACGCGTCAGTACTCGAGCGGACCGAACGGGGGCTGCGGGATAGCAGGCGGGGCGTCATCCGGGCCGCCGGAGTCCGCCGCGGCAAAATCTGCGTGGGCAGCCGCGGCTGTCCGGCCAGTTGCGGCGCTCCTGTCCGCCCTGTCATAGACGGGCTCGTCCAGCCGGAAGCTGTTCCCGGAGTCGGCTGCCTGCGGGAAGACGAACTCCCCTGAGGGGATCGGATCCGTGGATGCGGCCAGCACCATGGTCTGGCTCAGCCCCCTGGTGGACTCGGTGAACCAGTGGTTGGCCAGACTGGTCAGTGCCCGCCCGGTGGCGTGCGCCGCCGGGCTCAGCACCTGTGAAATCACTGGCCGGGAGGCGGGCGTGGACAGGTCCTCCCGGTATGCCGCTACTGCGCGGCGCTCGCCGTCGGAGGTGATGACGGCCAGGTCAAGCCGCGGACCCGTGGAGTCCGCGAGCAGTCCCAGGCAGGTGCGCCACTTGTCCAGGCCCGCGCTGGAGCGCACTCCGGCGTGTAGGACGCCCTGCTCCCAGTTGGCCAGCGCGGATCCCGCATGCCCCGGTTCGTTGAGCAGGTTCAAGTGCCCGGCGTTGTAGGCACTGCGCTGCTCCGGGGTCAGGTCATCGGCGACTGCCGCCTCGAATGCGTCCCAGGCCTCGGACAGCCAGCCAACAGTGAATACCTGTCGGCGCAGCTCAGCAGCCACGTCCGCCGCGTGCCGCTGGTCGACCTCGACCGTGACGTGCTGGAGCGGCTCCGGCGGGACTCCGCGGGAATCGTGGGTAGGGGCGGTCGCCTGCTGCTCGCCGAGCGGATCAGCGAGGAACTCGGTGATGATCGCCGCCCACCGGTTGAATTGCGCGTAGGCCTCGCCGATCGCCGACAGGTCCTCGATCGCCATGCGCAGATTGGCCTCCAGCTCCGGCAGCTGCGCGCTTCGCGACTCGGTGAGGAAGATCAGGCGGAACACCTCTCTCTGCCGCACAGCGAAGATCCACACCGATGCCAGCAGCCAGATCAACAGCGCGCCGCCGACCGTGATACCCAGCGCGAACCAGCTCATCCGGCCCAGGACGGTCAGCACCAGTGGCACCCCGACGGCAATCCCCAGCACCAGCAGCAGGAGACGAAGAATCTTCGCCAGGGACCTCTGCTCGTGCTCGATCTCCTGCCCGAAGTCCTGCGCCCGAAGCTCATCGAGCCTGGCCTGCGTGTCCCGGATATCGGCCCTGGCCGCCTCCCAGTGCCGGGCGATCGCCCGGCCGATCAGCGGTACGAAGCGCCTGCTGTTCCGGGTGTGCCAGCTCTCAATCCGCCGCAGGTACTCCTGGGCGGTTGCGGCGCGCGGACCGTTTTCCGCAGCCGCCTTCTGCAGCACCCGGCGAACACGCTGCGTCTCCAGCTCGTCCCAGGCGTGTAGCACGGTGTCGGCGGGCAGGGGGTCGATGGCCTGCGGCAGGCGCAGGCTGCCCTCGTCCTCACCCGAGGGCGCCACCAAGTCACGCTCGGGCACGTATCCCTCGTATGCCGTGAGCCGCAGCTCCTCGCACCCGGACCCGTCCAGCAGCGCGCGCGAGCCGCTGATCAGGTCCTGCCACAGCCCGCCGAAGTCCCGTGCCGCCGGCTGTGGTGCCCGCGGGAACTCCTCGGGGATGGAGGCGCTCGCCTGCGCCGCCAGGCGGGACAGCTCCTGCCAGCTGGCGGGCTGTCCGGAGGCATCCACCCCGCCGACGACGACGCGGACGGGTGAGTCGGGCCCGAACACGGCCGCCGAAACCGACCCGGCGATGCCGGCCTTGATCCCGGCGATCTGCTTGCGCAGCCAGTCCCCGGGGGCGCCCGCAAGCGCCTTGAGCAGGAAGGCGAAGAACATCTTCAGGAGCTTCCACGCTCCCATGGAGCGCGGCGGCGACGCATCCGCCAACCGGGCGGGCGGGCGGCGCAGGTGCTTGCCGTGGCGCCGCTCCCAGTCTGCGGCCGCCTGCACCACGCGCTCCCCGGGATCGGGGAAGCCCGCGACCGGCACACCGGTGTCGGAGCGGATCGGCTGCGGATAGTGCGCGGCTATGGACGTCACCTGGGACCGCAGCGCGTCTTCGACCGCGCGCGCATCGGCAACCCGCACAAAGGTGCGGGTGATCTTCACGTAGTCGGACGTGGATGGGCGCTGGTCGTCCTCGGGCGCCGCGCTCACCGTGCCGGTGATGCCACCCTGCACGGCGAGCCCAACCGCGGCGCAACCGGGAATCGCCTCCGGCGTCAGCCACCAGCCGGACACGGTAAAGGCCGGGTCGGCCGATACCTCGGGAGAAAGCATTACGTTGTGCCAGCCCTGGTGCCCGAGCTCCCCGGGGATGGGCGCGTCCGACCAGGGCACCAGGACGCGCACGCATTCACGCCGGGCCTGCCCGGGTATGCCCAGCCCCTGGAAGTGAAGCTCCGCGAGGGCTGAAAGAGCATCACGCGCCTCGTGCCCGACGGGCACCACGACGATCAGCCGCACGACTTCAACCGCATGGCGATTCACCGCGCGCGAGAAGCGCAGCGCGGACACCTGGCCCTGGTTGACCGCGAGCGTCAGCGGGTCCTGCTGGGCGGGATCCGCTGACGGATCGGGCCCAGACTCGATCCAGTGGAAGGGAGACAGCAACCCGGCGGCAGACAGGTCCGTCAATGCCGCCAGCACTGGGCGCTGGCTCCGGGGAGCGATGTAGATGGTTACCGCCTTGCCGGGCGCCTGGTCCGCAACAGATGAGATGGCCATGCTCAGTACTCCAGCCCGCCCGTCTCGGCTGCCGCGCCAGGGGCGAATCCAGCCGGATCCACCCGCGCCAGGTCATCGCGAACCGCCATCAGCTCCTCGCTCATCTCCCGCGCCAGGTCCACGCTCAGGGGCGTAGTCGCCACCAGCTCGCGGCGGTGGTAGTTGGTCCAGTGCCCCGGCGCGTCTGCCTTGCCCTGCCCGGGAAGGTAGTTCTGATCAAGATCCGCCAAGATCGCATCGCAGTACGCCAGCAAGCGCTCCCTGCGCTCCTCGGCGTTGCGCGCATCCGCCAGGTCCACTCCCGGGGTGAGGTCGTCAACGGCCCCCCGGCCGAGTAATTCGGCAAGCATGCTCTGCACGGGGGTGTCCCTGCCGAAGGCCTCCTGGTGCTGGTTGGCGCCGTCGTCGGCCCAGCGGCGCAGCACGCTCCAGGGCCGGAACACCTCCAGGCCTTCCCGGCCTATCCGCAGGTACGCGAGCAAGGTGGCCTCCAGGACCGCGGGCAGCCAGGCGTTCGGGGCGATCATCCGGGAGGGCGGAGTCAGCATGGGTGCGGGGAAGGCGACCCATTCGCCCTCGGCGCGGTCCCATACGCGCACCGGGTGGTTGTCGGTGGCGGAGCGCCACGGCTCCCGGTCGATCCCTCCGGCGAGGGTGGCGGCCCACCAGCCACGGATGATGGCACGGCGCTCATCATCACCCATCGGCAGGCCCCCGGGCAGCGGGCGCGCCCGCCGGAACTGCCAGAAGGCGCTACGGCCGCCGTCCGATCCGGATACGGTGTCCCACCTGTCCGCCACGGACTTCAGCAGTCCCGAGTAGGCCACCGGCAGTGTGCGCGGGTAGGAGCCGAAGACGTCCACGCGCGCCACGTCGTCGTCTGCGAGGCGATTACGCACGTTGTCCACCACCAGGTCCGTGGCGAAGGACGTGTTGTGCCGGAGGTAGTCGAGGAACTCATCGGCGACCCGGTGATTGCTGAAGGGAATCGCGGAGAAGGTGAAGGACAGCTGGGGGGCCTGCCCGTCGTGCAGCCGGGCGTAGACCTGCGGATCGATCTCCACCAGCGGGCGCGCCATCTCCAGCGTCCGCTTCAGGCCCGTCAGGACGGCGGCAGAGCGCTCGGCGCGCTCGTGCTCCCCTACCGAGTCGTCGTTGAGATAGCCGCGCAGGGACTGGGAGGTGAACTGCTCGAAGGCCTCGCCACGACGGGCCACGAAGGCCCGCGCCCGATTGAGCAGCACCGACGGCTGCAGCCGAACCGTGGCACGCGCCGGGTTGGGCACCTCCCCCTGAGCCGCGATTTGCAGGCCCCGGGGCACCCAGCCGGACACGCTCAGGAGATCGTCCGGGGCGGGGTCGCCGGCTCCCTGCGCCCAGCGTCCGGTAACCACGGCCCTGACCACCGACGTATAGGGGTTATCACTGTCATCCGGGGCGGCATCGCGCACATGCTCGGAGAAGTATGCGGGGTAGTCGCGCACGTCCATGAGCACGACCTCGTTGTGCGCCGTGGCGAATCTGGCAGGCACCGCGGCCACCTGTCCCTCCCCGGGGGGAGCCTCCTCGGGCCAGGCGGCGTACAGGTCCGTAGCCACGTCAGCGACACCGACGGCGTTGTGGCGGTCATTGCGTGCGGACTCCAGCACCCGCCGGGCATCGTTGAGCGCGTTCGCCAACGGAGCCACCACTGAATCAGCCATATCCCGCAGCGCGGGCGCGAGGTCCACCGCCGTGGTGCAGCCCACCCACTGTGCGAGCCGCTTGACCAGCTGAGTGCGCAGCTGGTTCATGATCTCCTGCTGCGCCTGCGACGACAGGGTTCCCTTGTGGCCCATGGTCGCCAGCTGCTGGGACAGCTCCCGGGGCAGGGCCAGCGGCTGGTTCGGGCGTTGCGTCACCGCGCCCGCAAGGCGCTCCGCCAGGCCCGGCAGCTCGCCGCCCGGCCGCCGCAGCCGGTCCAGTACCGTCAGGGCGTAGGGGATGCCGTACTCGGAGATGTTGAGCCTAATCGTGTCGGTGAGTCTGCCGGCGATCTCCTCCGCGCGGGCCCGGGCCATGTCGCGCGCAATCGTCTCAAGCTGCGCGGTGACCGCCGGGGCCTGGCCCCGCAGCCAGTCGCTCAGCGCGTTCTGCAGCGCCGCGGCCGTGACCCCGTCGCCGAGCGCGATCTGCCGGGCGAACAGGCCGTCCACGACGTCCCGCATCCGCGCCACGATCGTGTCATTGTTGACCACCCTGCTGGCCTGTGCGGATGCGAGCCACAGCAGTGCCTCCTGGTCCGCCGCGCCCGAGACGCCGACTACGTTCGTGCCCGACGTCGTCGGCAGCCCGATCCGCTCCAGCTCCAGCGCCCGGTTGGTGCTCCACAGGTCGGTGAGCGCCTGTGTGTCGCCGATGTTCACGCCCGGGCGCCGGAATCCGTCCAGCACGTGGTCCACGCACCGCCTGGCGATCCGCTGCGCGGCGTACTCGGCGTAGCGGTCCCGCCCCGTGCTCAGAGAGGCATAGCCGAAGGAGCTCCAGGCCGTGTCGGTAGCGTCCACCCCCCAGCTGACGTACTCCTTGTCGGAGACGCTGACACCGTTCGCAATGTCATAGGAGACGTAGTCATTGAAGGCCGGGGAGGCGATGTAGCGCGCCAACCCGCGTCCCATGCCACGGAAGACGTCCTCCGCCGACCCGTCTCCGAACACCGCCCCCGTACCGCCGGCCTTGATTCCGATGGGGGTTACCCGCTTGAAGGCGCGGCCCGCGCGATTGGTAATCCCGAAGCAGGCGTACAGCTCCTCGTCAAGGCGGGCGGCCCGCCCCTCCGCCCCCGCCTGGGCGGCGACGATCTCCCCGAGCATGGCCAGGGTGTTGCCGGGCATCCCGGTGCGCTTGTCAGGCGGAACCGACCCGAAGGCCTCGGCGGTGTACAGGAACACCGAGATCAGCTGCGGGTCAATCGGCGGGGTCGACTGGACTCCGGCAACCAGACGGCACACGTCCAGCGCCATTGAGGCCCCAGACCCTCCGGCCATCGAGGAGACCACAAGCACCATCGGCACGGCATCCGCCTTAGGCGGGTCACCGGCCCCCGGCACCACGGCGCAGACGCGCTCAGCCTGCTCCTGGGCGAGGGGGTTGGCCATACGGGCCAAGGACGCCTGAACCGCCCGCGAGATGTCATCCAGCTTAGTGAGCACAAGCAGGCGGCCGATGCCACGGAACTGCCCGGCGCCGACAGTTACCGGAAATGCCACTTCCCTGGGGTGGCGCGGCATCCAGGTCGCCAGGTGGCGCAACCCGGCCGTGCTGTTCTGCTGCACCCGACCGGTGAGCGCCTGGTCAACCACGGAGTACGCACCGGAGGCGACGCCGCAGGCCACGTACGCTCCGCCCTGCTGCGTCACCGTCCCCACGGTGTCCGCAGCCTCCTCCTGCAGGGGCGTGTCCACGCTCAGGAACTGCCAGCACTCGGGTATCTCCCCGATGCCGTGCACGGCGAGGTCGGCCCGGATCTGATCCATCATGTACGCCAGTGTCTTGGCGCCCGAGCCACCGCAACCGATGACTAGAACCTTGTGCATTTCCGTGTAGTCCTTTCCGCCCGCGATCTCACCGGGGGGCGCCCTGGGGGTACGGGTGGCCCGTCAAGGGCCAAGTTATCGCGTGCGCCATATCGGTGCGCGGTATGTCACTATCCGAACGGGGATGAGTCCTCGGCGGGCGCAGAGCCCCCTAGAGGCGCCGAGTCACCGAAGGGATTGGCCCCGTCCAGGCCCGGGTCCGCGGCGCCCGCATCTGCCCCCAGTCCGGCGCCCGCATCCTGGGCCACGGCCGGGCGGGACGAGCTCGCGACCGAGGCGACCGCGGTAGCCAGGTGCTCCCGGGCGTCGGCAACCACCTTCTCGATCGCTTCCGGGGCCGCCGAGGCGAGCAGTACCAGCAGCGTTACGCGCCGGGGCGAGTCCGGCTGGTCAAGAATCGCGACCCAGTTCCCGCGTACCGCCAGCGGCAGCACGGCGTGGCCGTCTCGCGCGCCGCCGACGGCCCCGGAGACGGACGGGGCATCGGGTCCCGCCACCACGACGTAAGGCGCCTCAGTGGGCGATATGCCCACCACCGTGCGCAGGTGGAAACCCGCCACGGCGCAATCGCGCTGCCGCCGCGTCAGGGAGTGCATCGTCAGCTCCTCCGGGCCGAAATCGATGGAGGCGGCGCTGCCGGCCTGCGGAACCTCGACCACCTTCGTCCCGGCGATCAGTGTTCCCGCGGGGATGCGTGCCGACAGCGACTTGAACAGGTAGAGCAGCGCCAGGGGAATGCCGATGCCCGCAGCGAGTGCGATGGCGAAGGTGCTCCACGTGGTGGCGACATTGAGCGGCCGCCGCATCTCCGCAGTCATGGGGACCTCGACGACCTGCACCCGTTCGGGTTCGTCCAGAGGCGCGACCGAGACCTTGACGGTCCCCGTCACGGCGCCGTTGGCCTGACTGCCGACAGTCAGCGTGAGCGGGAGCGATGCCTTGGCGCCATCGGCCGCGCTAACGCACTGCTCGGGCGTGGAGGCAGCGGCGCTCACGGAGATGTCGCCGGCCCCATGGGGGGCGCCCGTGAGCTTAAGCGAATCCGCGCCCACCCAGACGCACCCGGGACCGGTGACATCCAGCTCGGCCGTCGCGGTCGTCTCCTTCTCGAGTCTTCCAAAGTCGATCGTGGCACCCAGCTCGGGGAAGTTCGACGGCGGGTTCACAGTCACCGGGACCGAGCTGGTGGTCGGGTCCAGCTGCGTGCCCGGAATCGTCTTTCCGCCGTCGGTCGCATCCGCGGTCGTCACCGCCACTGAGGTCGTAACCGCTCCCGTGCCCACGGCGACGTCCTCGCCGATTGCGAGCTCCACCGGGTGCTCGATGTCGCCCAGGTCGTCCGAGTCCAGCAGCGTGTGCTCCTCCCCCGCGGCATCCGTCAGCGTCACGGAGTAGGAGACCGCACCGGTGAACTTGTCAGCCCGCACTACATCGCCGTCCACACGCGACAGCAGCACGATGGTCGCCTCCACGCTCTCACCCTGCCGCAGCGTGGTGGTGTCCAGGTCCTTCCAGCTCAGCGTGAGAGGCGAGGTCAGGTGCAGGTTCACATGCACCTGCTTGTCCTCGGACTGCGCCCGCGTGTCGACGAAGGCGATCCGCCACTGCCCGTCCCAGGCCTTGGAGGTGGCCGCGTCAAGGTCGATCTCCAGTGTGCGCCGAGTGCGCCACTGGTAGCTGATACCGTCGGCGGGCTGCGCGTCGCCCGCCTGCGCCGACAGGATCATCGGCGCAGACGCCCCCGGCGGGTACAGGTATGCGTCCAGGTCATCCACGTCCGTTGTGGCCAGCACGTGCACCGTGTCCACCGACTTGTCCAGGACGAAGGACAGCTCGCCGTCGGCGCAGACCTGCCCCTGGCAGATCTCGACCGAGGACGAGCGGACCGTGTCCCCAGGGGTCCCGATCGCGTCGAATGCGAGCAGCAGCTGGTCTATGCCGCCCGCCGTGTAGAAGGCACCCTGCGGGGAGGACAGGGCCCCGCATGCCTCAAGCCCGGCAGAAGCGGCGTTATCTCCGCCGGCGAGCGTCACCCGGCGCATCAGCGTCAGGTCGGTGTCTCCTGCCTCCAGCCCAATACCCAGGAGCACCACGCCCGAGCCGCGGAGCTGATCGGCGAGCCCGGTGTCGCGGCAGATGTCCGCAACACCTGCGGCCTCTGCCCGTGCCACGCCGGACTCCTCGTCCAGCGAAACGCCCGGCGCATAGGGCTTCTCACTGCCGATGGCGTCACGGACCGCGCGCGTGTCCCGCACGTCCAGGTCGAAGGCGCCGTCGGAGAACCAGGCGATCGCACGGCAGCCCGACTCGTCATGATCCACGAGGTCCTGCCTGGCCCCCTCCAGCGCAGTCCAGTAGTCGGTGTCGTAGTCCCGGATGTCTGAGCCAATCGCCTCGACCGACTGCTTGACAGCCGCGACGTTGTCCGGGGAGATCCCGGTCCACTCGCCTACAGGTGCGTAGGAGTCGGAGAATCCGGCGACGCGGACATCCACCACCGCACCGCTGCGTTCCGAGAAGTCGGCGAGGCGCTCGGCGAGATAGCTCGCGGCCTGTACCCGGGTGCCCTCCGGGTCGGTTTCGCGCAGTGACCCCGACTGGTCCAGGAGCAGCAGCAGGGACCCGCTTCCCCGCCCGACGAGGCAGGCTCCGAAGTCATCCATGCCAGAGCGCGGCGGCGTGGCCGGCTCCTCGTCGGCGGCCGCCCGCGGCGGAGTTGCCAGCAGCGTCAAGCCGAGGCAGACGGCTCCCACCAGCGCGATCAGGCAGCGCAGGATCCCCCTGCGGCGCAGCTCGGGCCGTACCGTGCTCCCTGCCATGCTCACAGCCTCCCCACGTACAGGGCGATCCGCACAGCCGCGGCAACGACGGCGGCGACGGCAAGCACCACGCTGAACCGGTGGAACATGACAGCGCGCTTCTTGTAGAGGTACCACGGGTTCGCCTGCCGCTGGGCGTCCTTGACCACGAAGAGCGTTGCGAGTCCCAGGCCGACCAGCGCGGCGAGCGCCCACGCAACTGCGGCGACGGCGATCTGCTCGAACAGGATAGCGAGCACGAGTCCCAGCGTAGACGCGGCCAGGGATCCGGCGAGTAGCCCCACCGGCGCACTGGTCGTGGCGTACCCGGCCGTAGTCTCCGCCGCCCGGCCTGCAAACGCGCTAACCGAGCCCTCGCCCCCGCCCTCAAGCGGGGCTTGCGCATCGAATACACCGTGCGGCTGCGGGTCCTGATCGGCCCCCGGAGCCGAGGAGGGCGTCTTGGCCTGACTGTCCCACGCCCCCAGCGCGGGTGAGTCCGATCTTGGCGACGTCATCGTAGACGACTTCCTTCCAGGTCCAGGGCGGCCGCATTGCGCACCCGCAGGGCGTCATGTCCGGGCACGGGCCACGTGGCCGACTGCCCGGGGCCCAAGCGTAGTACTTCCATCACTCTCATACTCGATTGCCAGTAGTCAATTCCGGGCGCCCCACTGCCCCAGCACCCTAAGCACCCTGCGAGCCCTCAGAACACTGTGTACTCGGTCCGGGAGACGGTGAAGCCGGAGCCGGTGACCTGATTCCAGCAGGTCATACCGCTCTCCCGCGAAGTACAGGCGAACGTGTCATTCGCTGCTGACGAGCCGTAGTCGAGCGTGATCAGCACGCCATCGGCGCTACCGATGAAGTCATTCCCGCAGCTGAGCGAGGCCCAGCCGTCGGCAACACCGATGGAGAATAGGGACTGGCTGCAATCCTCCTGGCCGGCCTCGGCGTAATACCGCTCCGCCACCGAGCAGCCGACGATGTCATCATGCAGCTCGCAGGAGATGTTCTGCGAGGGGCTCTGAATCCAGAAGGCCTCGACCGCGTCGTCCGGCGCCGGGCTGACAAGGTCCCCGGCCGACGGATCCTGTGTGTCGGCGGCGTTACCCGAGTGGCTGCTGTCGCTGAGCGTGGTAAGCACCCCGTAGGCGCACTGGTAGAGCATGAACAGCGCGACCAGGACCAGCACAACCACCAGGATCGCTCGCGGGCCCCCGCTGCGCTTCGGCTGCGCCATGGGCTGGGGCGGGACTCCGGGCTGGGACGGCACTCCAGACCGGGGCGGTACTCCGGGCCGGGGTGGCACCGGTCCCGCAGCCGGGGCCATGGCGCCGCCGGGCGGCTGCTGCGCGCCCTGGTGCTGCTCCCACGCGCGCCGTACCTCGGACGAACCGAGCGACAGGATCCACTGGCGCAGGCCCTCCGGGCATGCCGGATTGACCACGATTCGCGCATGCAGCTCCGGGTAGTTGTCGGCGAGCTCCTCGAGCCTGTCCGGGCTGGTTTTAGGGGAGGAGGCGTCATTGGCCGCGTCACCGGGAATCATGTCCATCGTATCCTCCTGGCTCAGGTCCGCGCGGCGGCGGCGTGCGCTCCACGTTGCGCACGCCGCCGTTACTGTGGGCGACACTACATCATGCCGCGCGAGCGCGGGCCCGTGTAGCGAGTTGGCCCCGGCGAGCGGAGTGCTCGCCGGGGCCAACTCACAAGCGGCAACGGTGCGGCGGCTGCCCGCCGCCCGTCAGCTTCGGGGTGTCAGAACTGGAAGTCCTCCGAGGAGGCGTTGAAACCCGTGCGGAAGTCATCGGAGAAGTCCGCACGGAAGTCACCGCTGAAGGAGAAGTCGTCGTCGAGTGCCACGGACTCCCCCATGCTGAAGGTGTCGCCCCCGGCGTAGCCGGCCCGGGAGAAGACCTCCGCCTTGACCTCCTCGGTCGGCTCCACCTCGATGTCCGAGTAGCGGGCCAGGCCGGTGCCGGCGGGGATCAGCTTGCCCAGGATGACATTCTCCTTCAGGCCCAGCAGCGGGTCCGACTTGCCGCTCATGGCGGCCTCGGTGAGCACGCGCGTGGTCTCCTGGAAGGAGGCGGCGCTCAGCCACGAGTCGGTCGCGAGGGAGGCCTTGGTGATACCCATCAGCTCGGTGCGCGCGGACGCGGTCTTGCCGCCCTCCGCCATGACCCGGCGGTTCTCCTCGCGGTAGCGGGAGACGTCAACCAGGTCTCCCTGGAGGAGGTTGGTGTCACCGGTGTCCAGCACGGTCACGCGCCGCAGCATCTGACGGACGATGACCTCGATGTGCTTGGAGTGGATGTCCACGCCCTGGGAGCGGTAGACCTCCTGCACCTCGTCCACCAGGTGGCGCTGGGTGGCACCCACGCTGCGCAGTCGCAGGATCTTCTTGGGGTCGATCGGCCCCTCGGTGAGGGCATCGCCCGGCTCCACGTGGTCCCCGTCGGTGACCAGCAGGCGCTGGCGCCGGGAGACCGGTACTACCAGGTCCTCCTCGCCGTCGGCCCGGGTGATGACCAGGCGCTTGCCGTCGGCGTCGTCCTCGATCTTGAGGGTGCCGGCGGCCTCCGCCACCGCGGCCTCACCCTTCGGGGTGCGGGCCTCGAAGAGCTCCTGGACGCGGGGCAGACCCTGGGTGATGTCGGCCGCGCCGGCCGCACCACCGGTGTGGAAGGTACGCATCGTCAGCTGCGTGCCGGGCTCACCAATGGACTGGGCGGCGATGATGCCGACGGCCTCGCCGATGTCCACGCGCTTGCCGGTGGCCAGGGAGCGGCCGTAGCAGGCGGCGCAGGTGCCGACGGCGGAGTCGCAGGTCAGCACGGAGCGGCACACGACCTCCTCGATGCCGGCGTCGATCGCCGCGCGGATATCGGCGTCACTGAGGTCGGTTCCGGCCGCGACCACCACGTTACCGTCGGCGTCCACGGCGTCACGGGCGAGCGTCGTACCGAACACGGTGGTCTCCAGGATGTCGGAGACCTCCTTGACGCGCTCGCCGCCGACCTCCCGCCAGGTGAACAGGCGCTTGGTCAGGCCCTTGCGGGTGCCGCAGTCGTCCTCGCGGACGATCACGTCCTGAGAGACGTCCACCAGGCGGCGGGTCAGGTAGCCGGAGTCGGCAGTGCGCAGCGCCGTGTCCGCCAGGCCCTTGCGGGCGCCGTGGGTGGCGATGAAGTACTCCAGGACGGACAGCCCCTCCCGGTAGTTGGACTCGATCGGCCGCTCGATCAGGCGCTGCTTGGGGTCGGCCACCAGGCC
Organism: Actinomyces sp. 565; assembly: GCF_010365615.1. NCBI lineage: Bacteria > Bacillati > Actinomycetota > Actinomycetes > Actinomycetales > Actinomycetaceae > Actinomyces > Actinomyces sp. 565. Next base: position 6,484 of record NZ_PIZD01000023.1, on the reverse strand, counting down.
GCGCATACCGGCGAGCTGGCGGATCTGGTCCCAGTTACCACGACCACCGGACGCCACCATCTGGTAGACGGTGTTGCGCTCGGGGAAGTTGGCGCGCATGGCCTCGGCAACCTCGTCAGTGGCCTTGGTCCAGATGTCGATCAGCGACTTGTAGCGGTCGTCCTCGGTGAGCGCACCGAGGCCGAACTGCTCCTCGATCTCCGCGGCCTGGGCCTCGTAGCGGGCCAGGATCTCCGGCTTGGAGGGCGGGGAGACCACGTCGGCGAAGGCCACGGTGATGCCGGACCAGGTGGACCAGTGGAAGCCGTTGGCCTTCAGCTCGTCCAGGCAGGCGGCCACCTCAACCCGCGGGTAGGACTCCGCCAGCGTGTTGATGATGTTGCCCAGCTTCTTCTTGTCAACCGTGTAGTTGACGTAGGGGAAGGTCTCCGGCAGCGCCGTGTTGAACAGGGCGCGACCGAAGGACGTGCGCAGGGTGATCGGGTCGCCCTCGCTCCAGTTCTCGGGGGCCTGCCAGTCCTCGGGCGCGGTAATGCCCTCCTCGAAGCGGATGTCGCAGGCGGCGTTGACGTCGAGCTTGCCGAAGTCGTAGGCCATGACCGCCTCCGCGTAGGAGGAGAAGGCCGGAACGATCGGCTCGCCGTCGGCATCCGTCTCCACTGCCACGGCCGGGTCCGGCTCCTGGGTGAGGTAGTAGGTGCCGATGATCATGTCCTGAGAGGGCATGGTCACCGGGCGGCCGTCGGAGGGCTTGAGGATGTTGTTGCTCGACAGCATCAGGATGCGGGCCTCGGCCTGCGCCTCGGCGCCCAGCGGCAGGTGCACGGCCATCTGGTCGCCGTCGAAGTCGGCGTTGAAGGCGCCGCACACCAGCGGGTGCAGCTGGATGGCCTTGCCCTCGATCAGCTGGGGCTCGAAGGCCTGGATACCCAGGCGGTGCAGCGTGGGGGCGCGGTTGAGCAGCACCGGGTGCTCGCGGATGACCTCGGCCAGCACGTCCCAGACCTTCGGGTTGGCACGCTCGACCATCCGCTTGGCGGCCTTGACGTTCTGCGCCTCCTTGAGCTCCACCAGCCGCTTCATGACGAAGGGCTTGAACAGCTCCAGGGCCATCTGGCTGGGCAGGCCGCACTGGTGCAGCTTCAGCTGCGGGCCGACGACGATCACGGAGCGGCCCGAGTAGTCCACGCGCTTGCCCAGCAGGTTCTGACGGAAACGACCCTGCTTGCCCTTGAGCATGTCGGACAGGGACTTCAGCGGGCGGTTGCCCACGCCGGTGACGGGGCGGCCGCGACGGCCGTTGTCGAACAGGGCGTCGACGGCGTCCTGCAGCATGCGCTTCTCGTTGTTGACGATGATCGTCGGGGCGCCCAGGTCCATCAGCCGCTTGAGGCGATTGTTGCGGTTGATGACGCGACGGTACAGGTCATTGAGGTCGGAGGTGGCGAAGCGGCCACCGTCCAGCTGCACCATGGGGCGCAGGTCCGGCGGGATCACCGGGATGTTGTCCAGCACCATCGCCTCGGGGGCGGTACCGGTCATGCGGAAGGCGTTAATCACCTTCAGCCGCTTGATGGCGCGGGTCTTGCGCTGACCGGTGCCGTTGTCGACGATCTCGGTCAGGGCGGCGGCCTCGGCCTCCAGGTCGAAGGTGCGCAGGCGGTCCTGGATGGCCTCCGCGCCCATGGCGCCCTTGAAGTAGATGCCGTAGTCGGCGGCCATGTCCCGGTAGAGGACCTCGTCACCCTCCAGGTCACCGACCTTGAGGGACACGAAGCGGTCCCAGACCTTGTCCATGTGCTCCAGGGTGCGGGTGTTCTTACGGCGCAGTGAGGCCATCTCCCGCTCGGCGGTCTTGCGGGCCTTGTCCCGCTGCGCCTGCTCGGCGCCCTCGGCCTCGAGCTGGGCGAGGTCCTCCTCCAGGCGGCGCTGGCGGGCCTCGATGTCGGCCTGTCCGGCCTCCTCGACGTGCTTCTTCTTGACCTCGAACTCGTTGCGCAGCGAGGGCAGGTCGTCGTGGCGGCCCTCCTCATCCACCTCGGTCACCATGTGGGCGGCGAAGTAGATGACCTTCTCCAGGTCCTTGGGGGCCAGGTTGAGCAGGTAGCCCAGGCGCGAGGGCACTCCCTTGAAGTACCAGATGTGGGTGACGGGCGCGGCGAGCTTGATGTGCGCCATGCGCTCACGGCGCACCTTGGAGCGGGTGACCTCCACCCCGCAGCGCTCGCACACAATGCCCTTGTAGCGCACACGCTTGTACTTGCCGCAGGCGCACTCCCAGTCGCGGGTGGGGCCGAAGATCTTCTCGCAGAACAGTCCGTCCTTCTCCGGCTTGAGCGTGCGGTAGTTGATGGTCTCGGGCTTCTTTACCTCGCCATGCGACCAGGACTTGATGTCCTCGGCGGTGGCAAGGCCGAGCTGGATCCTGTCGAACACGTTGGCGTCGAGCACAGTTCCTACTTCCGAATCAGAGTGGTCAGCTCAAAAGTCTTGGGGTCCCCGCACCGCGGTTCCACGGCGGCACAGGGCCCGATGGCCTGCGGGAGCGGCCGACGGCGCCCCTCCCGCAGGCGTTGAGGGTCAGATCTCATCCACCGTGACGGCGTTGCCGCCCGGGCGGCGCCCCAGGTCGAAGCCGAGCTCCTCGGAGGCGCGGCGGCCGTCGTCGTCGGTGTCATCCAGACCAATGGCGTTGCCCTCGGCGTCCAGCGCCTCGACGTTCAGGCACAGCGACTGCATCTCCTTCATGAGCACCTTGAAGGACTCGGGGATGCCGGGCTCGGGGATGTCCTCGCCCTTGACGATGGCCTCGTAGACCTTCACGCGGCCCGCCACGTCGTCGGACTTGACGGTCAGCAGCTCCTGGAGGGCGTGGGCGGCGCCGTAGGCCTCCATGGCCCACACCTCCATCTCGCCGAAGCGCTGGCCACCGAACTGCGCCTTACCGCCCAGCGGCTGCTGGGTGATCATCGAGTACGGGCCGGTGGAGCGGGCGTGGATCTTGTCGTCCACCAGGTGGTGGAGCTTGAGGATGTACATGTAGCCCACCGAGATCGGGTACGGGAAGGGCTCACCCGAACGGCCGTCGAACAGCCGTGCCTTGCCGTCCGGCTGCACCAGCTGCACGCCGTCCCCACTGGGCAGGGTGGAGTCCAGCAGACCCATCAGCTCGTCGTCACGCACGCCGTCGAACACGGGAGTGGCCACGGGCGTGCGCGGCTCGGCGGCCACGCCGTTCTCGGGCAGGCGCTGCGCCCACTCCTCGCCGGCCTCGCGGGCCGCGGAGGCGTCCCAGCCGCGGGAGGCGACCCAGCCCAGGTGCAGCTCAAGCACCTGGCCGACGTTCATACGGCTGGGCACGCCCAGCGGGTTGAGGATGACGTCCACCGGGGTGCCGTCCGCCAGGAAGGGCATGTCCTCCACCGGCAGGATCTTGGAGATGACGCCCTTGTTGCCGTGGCGGCCGGAGAGCTTGTCACCTACGGTGATCTTGCGGCGCTGCGCGATGTACACGCGCACCATCCGGTTCACGCCGGCCGGCAGCTCGGCGTCCTCGGAGGAGGCGTCGAACTCGCGCACACCGGTGACAATGCCGTACTCGCCGTGGGGCACGCGCAGGGAGGTGTCACGCACCTCGCGGGCCTTCTCCCCGAAGATCGCGCGCAGCAGCCGCTCCTCGCTGGTCAGCTCCGTCTCACCCTTGGGCGTGACCTTGCCTACCAGGATGTCACCGCTGCGCACCTCGGCGCCGATGCGGACAATGCCGCGCTCGTCCAGGTTGGCCAGCGCCTCCTCGGAGACGTTGGGGATATCGCGGGTGATTTCCTCGGCACCCAGCTTGGTGTCGCGGGCGTCGACCTCGTGCTCCTCGATGTGGATCGAGGTCAGAATGTCCTCGGCAACCACGCGCTGGGAGACGATGATGGCGTCCTCGTAGTTCAGGCCCTCCCAGGTCATGAACGCGACCAGGAGGTTCTGTCCCAGGGCCAGGTCGCCGTCGGCGGTTGCCGGGCCGTCCGCCAGCACCGAGCCGACCTCAACCCGCTCGCCCTCGGAGGCGACCACGCGCTGGTTGTAGCAGTTGCCCTGGTTGGAGCGGCGGAACTTGGCGACCTTGTAGACGGTCTCGGTGCCGTCGTCGTTGGCCACGCGCACAAAATCGGCGCACACCTCGGTGACCACACCCGCCTTGGCCGCAACTACCACGTCGCCGGCGTCCACTGCGGTGCGGCGCTCCATGCCGGTTCCCACGAGCGGGGCGTCGGGGCGGATCAGCGGCACGGCCTGGCGCTGCATGTTGGCGCCCATCAGCGCGCGGTTGGCGTCGTCGTGCTCGAGGAAGGGGATCAGTGAGGTACCCACGGAGACCATCTGCCGCGGGGACACGTCCATCAGGTCCACCTGCGAGGCCGGCACCAGGGCGGGCTCTCCACCGGTGACGCGGCACAGCACGTGGTCCTCGGCGAAGTGCCCGTCCGCGGTGAGCTCCACGTTCGCCTGGGCGATGACGTGGCGGTCCTCGTCGTCGGCGGTCAGGTAGTGGGTCTCATCGGTGACCTGGCCGTCGCGCACCACCCGGTAGGGGGTCTCGATGAAGCCGAAGGGGTTGATGCGCCCGAAGGTCGCCAGCGAACCGATAAGGCCGATGTTCGGGCCCTCGGGGGACTCGATGGGGCACATGCGCCCGTAGTGGGAGGTGTGCACGTCGCGGACCTCCATGGAGGCGCGCTCACGCGACAGACCACCGGGACCCAGCGCGGACAGGCGCCGCTTGTGGGTCAGGCCGGCCAGCGGGTTGTTCTGGTCCATGAACTGGGACAGCTGGCTGGTGCCGAAGAACTCCTTGATCGCGGCCGTGACGGGCCGGATGTTGATCAGGGTGTTCGGGGTGATGGCCTCCACGTCCTGAGTGGTCATGCGCTCGCGCACCTGCCGCTCCATGCGGCTCATGCCGGTGCGCACCTGGGCCTGGATCAGCTCCCCGACGGCGCGGATGCGGCGGTTGCCGAGGTGGTCGATGTCATCGAACTCGACTGCGACGTCGACGATCTCACCGTCGCGCACGCCCTCGATGGTCTCGGCGCCGACGTGCAGGGCGAGCAGGTACTTGATGGCGGCAACGATGTCCTCGATGCGCAGCACGGACTCGTTCAGGTCCGCAGTCAGGCCCAGCTTCTTGTTGATCTTGTAGCGGCCGACCTTGGCCAGGTCGTAGCGCTTGGCGTTGAAGTAGAAGTTCTCCAGCAGGGTGCGGCCGGCCTCCACGCTGGGCGGCTCGCCGGGGCGGATCTTCTTGTAGATGTCCAGCAGCGCCTCATCCTGGGTGGTGACCTTACGGTCCTCATCCAGGGCGGTGGTCAGCGCCGGGAAGTCCTTGAACTCCTCGCGGATCTCGGCCTCGTCCAGGCCCAGGGCCAGCAGGAACACGGAGATGTCCTGCTTGCGCTTGCGGTCGATGCGCACCGCAACCCGGTCGTTCTTGTCCACCTCGAACTCCAGCCAGGCGCCGCGCGAGGGGATGAACTTGACGTTGTACACGTACTTGTCCGAGGCCTTCTCGGTGGTGCGCTCGAAGTACACGCCCGGGGAGCGGACCAGCTGGGAGACAACTACGCGCTCGGAGCCGTTGACGATGAAGGTGCCCTTGTCCGTCATGAGCGGGAAGTCGCCCATGAAGACCGTCTGGGACTTGATCTCACCGGTGGTGAAGTTCTCGAAGTCCGCCACCACGTACAGCGGTGCGGAGTAGGTCAGGTCCTTCTCCTGGCACTCCTCGGCGGTGTACTTCGGCTCTTCGAAGCGGTGGTCGTGGAAGGACAGGGCCATGGTCTGGCCGAAGTCCTCGATCGGCGAGATCTCAGCGAAGATCTCTTCCAGCCCGGAGGTCTCCGGCAGCGAGCCCGGCTGGGCGGCATTGGCGGCGTCCACCCGGGAGCGCCACTTCTCGTTGCCCACGAGCCAGTCGAAGCTCTCGGTCTGCAGGCCGAGAAGGTTCGGAGCCTGCATCGGCTCGGCGATCTTGGCGAAATTGATTCGACGCGACGCGGTGCGCGCGGCGATTTCAGCGGCAGTTGGTGCAGAGGTGCGCGAGGCAGCCAAAGGGGATCCTTCCCTCATCTCGGGGACCACTCTGCGTACACTGCGGTGCGGGTCCGGGCGACCGCCACCCTTTTCCCTTCCGGTTATTCCCTTCCGGTTGGTCCAGCCATCCGGCTGACCGTTGGGCAGCGCCACTGGGGCCAGTACACACAAGGTACGCGAAGAGCTAGCCTACACGCTCACGCCGCATCGATCCACGCCGAGGCGGTGTTCCTCCTTGCGATTCCCGCCACAATCCCCCATACTGCCCCGCGCTCCGGCGGTACCCGCTCTCCCCGCACCGGCTCCGCCCCGCGGCAAGCAGGCGCTTGGACCGCCCCAACCAGGCGGGTCCGTCACGTATGTACGACGTCGCCCCGACCACGTATAGCGGTCGGGGCGACGT
>NZ_PIZD01000002.1:94229-95748 GCF_010365615.1 Actinomyces sp. 565 | reverse complement strand
ATGGTACTGCCCCCGACAGGCGGGCGGGAGAGTAGGACACCGCCGGCACACCCACCCACCCACAACCACACACACAACAATCGAAGCGCCGAATCGGGCGCGTCAACGTGCGCTACTGGGTTATCCTCTGAACGCGAGCGAGAGGTCGCTACGAGGAGGATGCAATGACTGCGGTGGCATGCGGGATCGATATTGGAGGATCGGGCATCAAGGGTGCCAGGGTCGATCTGGACACCGGCGAGTTCGTCGGCGATCGTATACGCATACCCACTCCTCAGTCGGCCACGCCGGACGCCGTCGCGGAAGTGTGCAGGCAGTTAGTTGAAGGACTCGGCATAAGCGCGAACGTCCCCGTAGGTGTCGCGTTTCCAGCTCCGATCGTGCACGGGACGGTTCCCTTCATCGCTAACTTGGACGAGTCTTGGGCCGGTACCGATGTCAATGAGTTGATGCAGCGGCACCTGGGTCGTCCGGTAACGGCTTTGAACGACGCGGATGCCGCAGGACTGGCAGAGGTTGCCTTCGGCGCAGCCAAGGGCGTCAGCGGAACGGTCATAGTGACGACGCTCGGAACCGGCATCGGCTCGGCGATCATCGTCGACGGAACGCTCGTGCCAAATACCGAGCTCGGGCACCTCGAGATCGACGGCTACGATGCGGAGAAGCGCGCTTCGTCCGGGCAGCGCGAGCTACAAGACCTGTCATGGAAGAAGTGGGCCAAGCGGCTGCAGCGCTATTACTCACATCTGGAGATGCTGTTCTCGCCGGATCTGTTCGTGGTCGGCGGCGGCGTGTCGAAGAAGCACGATAAGTTCCTGCCGCGGCTCGAGCTCAAGGCGCCGATCGTGCCTGCGCAGCTGCTCAATACTGCCGGCATCGTGGGTGCGGCCTACCAGGCGAGCCGTGCGGCCCAGCAATAGAACCCGACACCAGGGCATCGGGGTACCGGCGATCGCTGAGGACGCCCCGGCCGGGATGAGGGACCAGACACCAGGGCACCGGGGTATACCGGGCCTCGCCGATAGCGTTCAACCTGTTGCCATGACGCAAGCGCATACGGACCCGCTCACTGGCCCAACTTCTACTGTCCTGATTCCGGTTACCGCGGACGGTGAGGTTGAGCCCAGGTTTGGTCGGGCGCCTCGCGTTGCGGTCGTGACTGCCTCCGCCGGGGTCATCACCGATTGGCAGGAGTTCGAGGTCGGCTGGGACACGGCCCATGACGTCGGCAGCCATGGAGCGCACCACGCGCGCATAGTCAGGTTCTTGAATGAGCACCGCGTGGACACCATCATTGCCACGCATATGGGTGGCGGCATGCAGCGGGTAGTGGCACGGATGGGCCTGCGGCTGCTGGGGACACCGGGCGGACGCGCCCGTGCCGCGGTCGTCACGGCCTTAGCGGCGGCGGAGTCCCAGGGCGCTGACCCTAACGACGCTAGCCAGCGATGACTCAGGCGTCGGCGGCCCCAAGATCGAGACGGCGCTCGGGCACCGGCAGGCAGCGCGCCTACCTCCT